>JAMCYA010000023.1:9553-14052 GCA_023473845.1 Patescibacteria group bacterium | reverse complement strand
CTGGCCGTATTGCAGGAAAAGATTGGCATTGAAAAAGCTTTTATGTCCACCATCCACAGTTATACCGCTGAACAGAATTTAGTCGATGGGCCGCCCCCAGGCGGCAAATCCAATGATTTGCGCCGGGCGCGGGCCGCGGCGGCCAACGTGATTCCGACCACGACGGGGGCGGCCATTTCTGCCACCCAGGCCATTCCCGAACTGAAAGGCAAATTTGACGGCGTGGCTTTCCGCGTGCCCACTTGAGTGGGCAGTCTGTCCGACTTTACCCTGCTTTTGGAGCGCGGCGTGACCCGGGAAGAAGTTAACCAATTGTCTGCGGATGCGGCCAAGCAGAAGCGTTTCCAGGGAATTTTGGAGGTTTCCAGCGAGCCTCTGGTGCTGTCGGATATTGTGGGCGAGGCTGCGTCCTGCATTGTCGACCTGTCTTTGACCCAAGTGGTGGGCGGCAATTTTGTAAAAGTGGTGGCTTGGTATGACAACGAGTTCGGCTATTCCAACCGCCTGGTGGAAGAAGTCGTCTTAGTAGGTTCAAAATTATAAATTTATGAAATACCTCAAAGCTGCAAAACTGAAAAACAAGACTGTGCTGGTGCGGGGCAGCCTGGATGCCCCCGTGGATTCCGCCCTGGCCGCGGTGGCGGACGACTTTCGCTTGCGCGCGTTTTTGCCCAGTGTGGAGCTGTTGCTTTCCCAGGGCAACCGGGTAATTATCGTGGGCAAGCGGGGCCGCCCTGCTGGTAAAAAGTCTAAAGACTTGAGCCTTAAGCCCGTGGCCCAGCGTCTGGCTGAATTATTGGGCTACAAGTTTTTTGAAACCAGCCACAAGCTGCCGATTGACGTTGCGCCCCACTTAATTTTTTATACGGGAGATTTTCAGGAAGACAAGCATCAAAAGCAGCTGGCGGCCGTGGCCAGACAAGATGTCGTGGTACTGGAAAATATGGAATTTTATGCCAAGGAACTGGCAAACGATGCGATGTTCGGCAAAAAACTGGCCCGGCTGGCGGATGCCTATGTCAACGATGATTTTTCCAAATGCCACCACCTGGTGGCTTCCATTGGCAGCGTGACCCGGTATGTGCCCAGTTTTGCGGGATTGCTTTTGGAAAAAGAAATCAGGAGCCTGGATGAAGTCTTCAAGCGGAACAAAAAACCTTTTGTGCTGCTTATGGGGGGTATTAAAATTTCCGATAAAGTGCAGACTCTGGAAAATTTGGGAAAGAAGGCTGATAAGATTTTGCTGGCGGGCGGTTTGGCCAACTTATTTTTCTTGGCCAAGGGTTTTGAAATCGGCAAGTCCAGGGTGGAAGAGAAAGGCCGTAAAATCGCCTGGCAGCTGGAGAAAAATTTCAAGGGCAAGATTGTGCTGCCTATGGATGTGGTGGTGGCTGACGGCAAAATGGACAAGGACACCATCCGGGTCACCCAGCCCCACACGATTAAAACCCAGGAATCGGTCTATGATGTGGGGCCTAAAACCATTCTGGCCTATGCCCAAGCCTTAAAGACAGCCAAGACAATTGTTTGGAACGGTCCGTTGGGCTATTTTGAAAAGAGGCCTTTTCACACGGCCACTGTTGCTCTGGCCCGGGTTATCGGCGGGGTGGCCAGCCGCAAGGCTTATGTGGTGGTTGGCGGTGGGGAAACCGTGGATGCCGTAAAAATGGCTCACCAGCTGGAACATATTGACCACGTGTCCACGGGCGGCGGCGCCATGCTCGAATATCTGGCCGGCAAAAAACTGCCCGGCCTAGAAGTCTTAAAATAAACCAAACTGATTTCAATGCAGCACAAGCAATACAAAAAAGTCGTTCTGGTTATCTTAGATGGGTTTGGCGTGGCGCCTGCAGGCCATGGCAACGCCATCACCCAGGCGGAAATCCCCACCTTTAACAGTTTCGTGTCCAATTATCCCAGCCTCACGCTGCAGGCTTCCGGACCCCTGGTGGGTTTGCCTTGGGGCGAAATGGGCAATAGCGAAGTCGGGCATTTGAATATTGGGGCGGGAAGGATAGTGGGGCAGGATTTGCCGCGCATCACCAACGCCATCCAGAACGGGGATTTTTTCAAAAATTCGGAATTTTTGGCCGCAATCAGCCACTCCAAACAAAACAATTCCAGCTTGCATATTATGGGCATGATTAGCCCTGGCGGCGTGCACAGCCTCGACGAACACGCTTATGCTTTACTTAGCCTGGCCCAGCAGCAGGGCCTGACCCGGGTGTTTATTCACATGTTTACCGACGGCCGGGATACGGAACCCAAGGTGGCGCTGGAATCTTTGAAAAAGCTAAATGAAAAGATTTTAGAAATTGGGATAGGCCGCGTGGCGACCGTTACCGGCCGTTTTTATGCCATGGACCGGGGCGGGCACTGGAACCAAACCGCACAGACTTACAACGCCCTGGTAAAAGGGGAGGGCAAAACCTCTCATTCTCCCGAAGCGTGCATTGAGTCCAGTTATGCCAGCCAGGTGTTCGATGAAATGATTGAGCCGACGGTTATTCTCAGGGAAGACGGCCAGCCGGTGGCCAAAATTTCCGACAATGACGCCGTGGTGTTCATCAATTTCCGTTCTGACCGGGCCATACAATTGACGGAAGCTTTTGTCATGCCGCCGCCCTTGCCGGACAAGGCGCTGGAGCGGCCGCTGCAAAATTTGTATTTTGTGACCATGACCGAATATAAGCCGGGGCTGCCGGTCCATGTGGCCTTTCCGTCCATTAACCTGAAAAAGTATTTGTCGGAAATTTTGGCGGAGTCCAAGTATACCCAATTTCATGTGGCGGAGAGCGAGAAGTATGCGCACGTGACAGCTTTTTTCAACTGCGGACGGACAGAGCGGGCTTTAGGCGAAGAATGGACAATAGTCACCAGCCCTGAGAACGGGCGCAATTATGTGGATCACCCCGAAATGTCAGCGGGCAAGCTGACTGATGCCCTGGTAGACAAGATCGCCAAAACCGAAACCAATTTCTTTGTGGCCAACTACGCCAACCCGGATATGGTGGGGCATACGGGGAGTCTTGCGGCCACGATTGAAGCCGTGAGTTTTATCGATAAATGCATGAAGAGGGTGGCGGACGCGGCTATGGCTGCGGACGCGGCTATGATTATTACAGCCGATCACGGCAATGCGGAACAGATGATCAATACCCGCACCGGAGACATTGACAAGGACCACACGACCAACCCCGTGCCGTTTTTATTGCTGGCCAACGAGTTTAAGTTTAAGCGCGCGGCGGGCGGAAGCTTTGCTTCCCTGTCCAGCAAGGTGCCGGCCGGCGTAATTTCCGATATTGCGCCCACGGTGCTGGAGCTGTTCGGTTTGGACAAGCCCGGTGAAATGACCGGGGTCAGCCTGCTCGGCAGTTTTGATGAAATACCGGTTAAGAACTAAATGATGGAAAAAATTTGGAAAGTTTGGGATACCATACCTAAGGCGGTTTCGGAGCAGCTGGCAAAACTTCCGCCGCTGACCCGGCAAATGCTTTACCGGCGCGGCCTGGCCGAACCGGAACAGGCCCGACAGTTTCTGCAGGCAGAATATGGGGGACAAACCAGTCCCTTTTTGTTTCAGGATATGGCCAAGGCGGTGGCACGGATATGGCAGGCGGTGGAGGCTGGAGAGAAAATAACCGTATACGGCGACTATGACGCTGACGCAGTGACGGCTTCTGCAGTGCTGCTGCGGGCATTGCGGCATTTGGGCGCAGAGGCTGACAGCTATATTCCCGACCGGTTTACCGAAGGTTACGGTGTTAACCTGCAGGCCATTGAAAAGTTGGCCCTGG
The DNA here is from genome assembly GCA_023473845.1 of Patescibacteria group bacterium. GTDB lineage: Bacteria > Patescibacteriota > Doudnabacteria > UBA920 > UBA920 > JAMDEL01. The sequence goes on along the minus strand of JAMCYA010000023.1, from coordinate 10,255 downwards.
CCAATACCCGGTTAGTAATTACCGTGGACTGCGGGACAAACTCCTGCGATGCCGCCGACTTGTGTAAAAAACTGGGCATGGATTTTATTATCACCGACCACCACGAGATTATCGGCGACAAGCCTTCCGCTTTGGCTTTAATTAACCCTAAAAATTCCAATGACCAATATCCTTATCGCGAACTGACGGGCGTGGGCGTGGCGTTCAGGCTGGCCCAGGCCTTAGTGTCTGACGATAAGGCAAAAAAATTTGCCAAAGATTATGTTCCGGGCTGGGAAAAATGGCTGTTGGATTTAGTGGCGATCGGTACTGTGGCAGACTGCCACAGCCTGCTGGGTGAAAATCGGGTGCTTGTGAAGTATGGGCTGAAGGTTTTGGCTAAAACGCGCTGGCCGGGCCTGCGGGCGCTCTCTGCGGCCGCTGGGCTGGATTTTGCCCAAAAGGCCCCGGATACTTATACCCTGGGTTTTGTGCTGGCGCCGCGGCTCAACGCTGCGGGCCGGCTGGAGCACGCGGGCGTGGCATTGGACTTGCTTTTGGAAGACGACGCAGTTGCGGCCCAGCAAAAAGCCGCGGCTTTAAACGAAATCAACCAGCGCCGGCAAAATTTAACCCAGGTGGTTTTGGGTGAAGCGCGGGAACAGGCCTTGCTACAGAGCCACCGGCCGGTCTTGTTGCTCTACAAGCCGGGCTGGCCAAAAG
>JAMCYA010000023.1:8714-9487 GCA_023473845.1 Patescibacteria group bacterium | reverse complement strand
GAGGAGGAATCCACCGGCTCCGCGCGCACGGCCGGGGAGTTCGATTTGATTGCGGCCCTAAAACCCGCGGCGCACCTCTTGTCCAAATTCGGCGGGCATAGGCAGGCAGCCGGCCTGACTCTGCCTAATCGGAATTTGGAAGAGTTTTATAAAGTCTTGGTGGCCGAAGCCGGCCGGCAGGCGGCAAATGTTGCGGAAGCTGTTGCCTGGCTGGAAGCGGAGCTTGGGGAAGCGGATTTAAATCTTGAGACCGCCTCGCAGGTTGAAGTTTTTGAACCATTCGGCACTGCAAACCCCAGGCCGCAATTTTTAATAAAAGGACTGGTTATTTTAAGCCTCAGGCTGGTGGGTGCAGCGGGGCAGCACATGCAAGCAAAATTGCTTTTGGGCAAGACCGAAGTGCCTGGTATTATGTTCAATGCGGCCGGCATTGCCAAAAAATTAAAAGTTGGCGATACTGTAGACGCAACTGCCGAACTGATTCGGGAGGAATGGAACGGACAGCGGCTGAAATTAAAAATCGTTGAAATGAAAATTAACCAGCAATCCAATGGATAGCGCGATTATCAACACTGACGGCGGAGCCAGAGGCAATCCCGGGCCGGCCGGGATTGGTGCTGTTTTTACCGCTCCGGATGGAAAAATTCTTTACGAGTTTAAGGCCTATATCGGCGAAGCGACCAATAATGTAGCCGAATACGGTTATTTTCTCTCCAGCCTCCACCGCCTGCCATATCCGTGCCACCGCCTTGGCCATATCCTGAAACAAAAAG
>JAMCYA010000023.1:0-8704 GCA_023473845.1 Patescibacteria group bacterium | reverse complement strand
TTCTTTACGAGTTTAAGGCCTATATCGGCGAAGCGACCAATAATGTAGCCGAATACAAAGCTTTGCTTTTGGCTTTAAAGGAAGCCGGGGCCTTGGGGTTTAAGGAACTTTTGATTAACATGGACTCGCAGCTGGTGGTGCGCCAGATGCAGGGTCAGTACAAAATAAAAGAACCTGGCTTACAGGTTCTGGCCAGGCAGGTTTTGGCATTGTCTAACCAATTTCGCAAAATTACGTATTGCCACGTGCCCAGGGAGAAAAACAAGGCAGCTGACCGGCTGGTCAATGAGGCAATCGACAGTCTTCTGCCGGTCAGCGAATAGTTAGGATTTTTAGCTGGTTGCCGTCGAGTACCACCATTTTTCTGGCGTCATCACTGATGGTGAAGCTGGGGGTTTTCAGTCCCGAGTATAATACAAATTCGTTCTGGTGATCGCGGGCATCCAATTCTTCAGCCAGAATTTGTTTGTCTTTGACCAAAAAGCCGTTGCCGTAGTTGGGCAGGATTATGCCGTTGGTAATGGGAAACAGGCTGCGGCTGACCAGGTCTGGCCGGCTGGAGCCGGAATTTAGCCGCAAGAACTCGGAGTCGTTGACCAGGGCCAGCGTGTCCTTGTCCGGGTTCAGCCTCAGGCTTTTTATGCCCTCAGCCACGAGCGTGGGCTGGCTGGCAATGAGGTATAAACTATGGTCCAGCAGAATGTATGCTTGTTTTTGGGCGTTTATAATAATGCGGGTGGCATCGGCCATGGGCAGGCCTGCAGTGAGCAGGGTGCCCGGCTGGTCCAGGGCAGGAGTGGAATACAGCGATAGGCCGCTGCTCGTGCCCACTAAGTAGTAATAATAGCCACCTTCATACAAAAGATCCTTGGCGCCCGCGAGCACGGGAGCGCTTTTGCCGGTTTTTAGGTTTACCGCGAACAATCCGGCAGGCTTGATAACATAAAGGGTGCTGTTATCTTGGTATTTAAGCTTGTCGCTTGCATCCAGCGCCTGGCTCGCCGGTAGAAAAATATTCTGCGAGCTGTCAAAGAGCAGCCAAGGCGTGCTAGTGGCCTGAGTTTTGACAGCCAGTATTTGTCCGCCGGGTACCATGGACAGGTCCGCGGCAGGTGCAGGCAGGGGGTAGGAGGCTGTTTGGTCGGGTGCGCTTAGGGAAGTGGTAACCAGTTCTTGGGGGGTGGTGTAGAAAATTTCGCCGTCAGTTTCCAAAAAAGCGGTAGCCGCTTCGCTGAGCATTTGCTGTTTTGCCTGGTCAAAAAAGAGAATAATATTTTGCCCTGCCGGGTTTGCCCACGTCACCCGGCCTTCGTCTACGGACAGGCGTTTTGACCAGGTCAGGTAGCCCGGCTTCTCAAGCGAGACTTCGTATTCCTTGGGTTTGAGAAAGCGCAGGGTGCCGGCGCCGGTCTGATAAAGCTTACCGTCAAGCTTTATCATTATATCTTTGGGGTCGCATTTGACGGCCAGAATACCGGTGTTATAAAAGCCGCCTGTAGCCGGGTCGTAGGCAATGCCTCTGACATAGAGCAAGACAGCAGGCGCGGCCAAAATAAAAAAAACGATGCAAGCCGCAAGAATCAAATAGCGTGATTTTTTTGTCATATTTCCTATAGTATAGCTTATTTTAGAGGCTTGTTTCAAATGGCCAAGTCTTGATATAATAGACTAACGATAGCAAAAATAACGGGATTTTTAGATGTTTGACACCAAGATAGGCATAGATTTAGGCACAGCCAACACTTTGGTTTTTATGCCAAAAAAAGGCATCATTATCAACGAACCCACGGTTGTGGCAGTGTCTTTGGCTGATAATCGGGTTTTGGCGGTGGGCCAGGAAGCCAAGGAGATGTTGGGCCGCACCCCGGAGACGATTGTGGCCAGCCGGCCCATGAAAGACGGCGTAATTGCCGATTATCGGGTGACCGAAGCCATGCTGCGGTATTTCATCAACAAAGCTTTGGGCAAGGTCAGATTTTTCCGGCCGGAGGTGATGGTGTCTGTTCCCGGGGGGATTACCTCCACGGAACGGCGCGCGGTGGTGGATGCAGCTGTGGCCGCTGGCGCCAAGACCGCGTTCGTCATAAAAGAAACCGTGGCCGCGGCCATTGGCGCGGGGATTCCCATTGCGGAAGCCAAAGGCAACCTCGTGATTGATATCGGCGGCGGCACCACGGATGTGGCTGTCCTGTCTTTGGGCGGTATTGTAAACGCAACTTCAGTGCGTACCGCGGGCAACAAGCTGGATCAGGCGATTATCGATTACGTCAGGCGCAAGCACGGGCTGGCCATCGGCGAGCGTACAGCAGAAGAAATCAAAATTACCATTGGCAGTGCTGTGGCGGTTAACGAGGAAGAGCAGATGGAAGTGAAAGGCCGGGACATGATAAGCGGCTTGCCCAAGCCCGTGACTGTCAGCACCAACCAAATTGTAGAAGCCATTAGCGAAGAACTGCAAGAAATTGTCCGTGCGGTTAAGACGGTATTGCAGGACACGCCGCCGGAGTTGGCTAGCGATATTATCGATAAAGGCATGGTCATAACCGGCGGCACGGCTTTGCTCAAAAATCTTGACCACTACATTGCCCATAGCGTGGGTGTGCCCTGTTATGTGGCTGAAGAGCCGCTTTTGTGCGTGGCCCGGGGCACGGGGGTAGCGCTGGACAACCTCGACAGCTATAAAAAAAGCATCTTGGGGGTCAAGTAGGGGTTTTGCCGGTTTGCATTTTTGTTTCCGCTGTTCTACAATAAAAAAAAGAAAGTTCTTTAGAAATAAAACAAAAATATGTCTCAAGGAGATTTTAGCGGTATGAGAAGGCCGACTTATATTTTTTTAAGCGCTCTGCTGGGGATGTTGCTGTTTTTGATTTTGCATCGCGTGGTCGTGTTTTTCGTCATGGCCGGCATTTACTTTAACGCAGCGGAGGGTTTTTTGGGCTTAAACTACCTGCAATTTTTGGCGTGGGACTACCTGACTTTAATTCTGGTGCTGATGCTGGGAGCTTGGTACGGCATTTGGGTGGGTTCGTACTGGTACGATAAAGTTTATGAAACTAAAATTCATGGCGGTTTTCTCAGCCACCTGGTCGGCCTGCGCCGGCAGGAATTAAAGCGCGAAGATCTGGGCCAAAAACTCGACGAGTTGTCCGAAAATATCCAGGAAGAAATTTGGGAGCTGGACCAGCTGAGCAAGACAGCGGCCAGGACTCCCCGGACGCCCAGAGTTATTAAGCGGCGGGTGGTTAAAAAGCGCGCCCCGAAGAAAAGCGTATGACCCTTACCAGGTTTGTTTTGCTGACTTTTTTTCAATGGTTTTTTTTCCTCGTCTTAAGACTGGGCTACTTTAAATTTGCCTGGTTTGTAGGCCTGGGCGCTGTAGGGGACTACGTGTACTTTTTGTTGATTGCAGTCATTGCCGCGGCTCTGGTTAGAAGGCTGGGTGTGATTAATTTTTTGGAAGCCATTATGGTGCTGGTGTTGTGGTTTGTTTTGGATGCTCTTTTGGATTTGCTGGTTACCGCTTTTGCCTTGGGTTTGGGTATGTTCGCCCGGTGGCAGCTCTGGGCCGGATATTTTTTTATGATGTTTGCCATTTTCTTTTTCCACAAAAAGCGCCATATTCACGTCCGGCACGAGCAGGCGCACTCCGGCCACCACTAGCTTTGTATCGGGTTTGACAACCGCCCTCCGGCGGTTTTATTATAAGGATGTAAGGTGAACGAAAGTATACCTAGTATGCAGCCAGTTATATTACATTTGGATATGAACAGTTATTTTGCTTCCGTGGAGCAGCAGGACCATCCGGAGTGGCGCGGTTTGCCTGTGGGGGTTTGCGAGCATTTGGGTGGCATCATTATTGCAGCCAGCGTCCAGGCAAAACAATGGGGCATCAAAACGGGAACGCCGGTGTGGGAAGCGAAAAAAATGTACCCCAAAATTATTTTGGCCCAGACTAGCCCCGAGCGTTACCGCCATTACCATCGGCTGCTGGTTAAAATTGTAGCCGAATACACCGGCCAGGTGGAGCGCTATAGCATTGACGAAGTTTTTTTGGAACTGACCAGGGTATGTAATGTCCGGCGGCCTTTTGCAGTGGAGCCTTTTGTAGAAGCAGAACGCCTGGCCGGGGAAATTAAGCAGACAATGCGGCGGCTAATGGGCGAGTGTCTGACTTGCAGCATTGGCATTGCCGAAAATAAGCTGCTGGCCAAGATTGCATCCGACCTGAAAAAACCCGATGGCCTGACAACGATCAGGCCGGAGGACAAGTCCAAGCTTTATGATTCCCTGCAGCTGCTGGATATTCCGGGTATTGGCTACCGAACCGAGAAGCGGCTGCGCGCCTTGGGCATTACCTCCCTGTCCGCGCTGCGGCAGTATCCACGGAGCCGGCTGGTGGCGCTGTTTGGCTTGCCCGGCTATCATTTGTATAATTTGGGCCAGCTAGAGGGCTCTTTCAGTCCCGAGGTAAAAGAGGATTTGGAGGCTAAATCCATCGGGCACATGTATACTTTGCCCAAAGAATACCGCACCCAGGAGTATTTTGACCCTGTGCTTTATAAACTGTCGGAAATGGTGGCCAGGCGCTTGCGGAAAAAATGGTTATCCGGACGGGTTTTGTCCGTGTATGTCCATACGGCGGATGATAAGTGGCTGGGCAGGTCAGCCCGTTTTAGCTTCCATCTCTGGGAGGGCCGCGAAATTTTTATCCAAAGCCGGCGGATTTTGGCCGGTTTGGGCGCGGCGGGTGCCCGCGCCAAGTTGATCGGCGTAAGTATTGGCGGGCTGGGGCAAGCCGGACGGCAGGGCGACTTGTTCGGCCGGGAGGACAAGGCACGCCGCCTGGCCCAGGCTCTGGATAAGATTAACGGCAAATACGGCGGATTTACGGTTTGCCGGGCACCCGTACTCAAGGCCAAAGAGGCTTTCCAGGATTCGGTGGGGTTTGGCCGGATTAAGGAAATCGGCCTGGTGTAACCAATTTTAAAAAAGGCCCGAATTATGATATAATAAAAATGAAAATAATTTACTAAAGAAACAAATGTCTGAGCAGGAAGAGTATACAAAAATGCTGACTGACCTAATCCAGAAACAGATGCTGGTCTTAGGCCCGAAAATCGCACTGGACAAGGCCAAAAAAGTGGCCGGGCTTTCTGTTGCCGAAGACGGCAGGGTTTTATCCATGGCCGGCGACGCCCAGATGATTTTAAAGGGTGTTGCTAACGAATACATGGCCCTGTCCGGCCAGATTGCCAAAATGACCTTGGATACGCTGTTGGAAAAATACCCGGCGGTAAAAAACATAGCGGAAGAATAATTAAGTTCAGTAAAACAAATCAAAAAAACGGATGATTGTTAACATCCTGTTAATCGTAGACTTTGCCTTTCTGGCAATCGTGGTGACTGTATATATTATCTCGTCCATGCGCGAGCGTTCTTTTTTAAAGAGCCGGGCCGACCAGTCTTTGGAATTGCAGCAAAAGGTTTATCAGGCCCAAGTCTTTCAGGAGATTAATGAACGTATCGGCTATTCCCTGGATACCAACAAGATTGTAGAAATTATTACCAGCAGCCTGGGCAACCTCCTCGCCTATGACACGGTTTCTTACATGATGATGGAAGAGGGGGGGAAGGCGGTGTTTAAGTGCCACGTGGAGAACTCCGTGAGCCATGCTTTTGTTGAAGAGGTAAAGGAAAAAATCTTTTTGGCTTACTCGGTTATTGAAGACCAGGAGGTTAAGCCGAAAAAAATAGACGAAAGCATTACAGGCAACATTTTAGATGACAATTCCGGCTTCCGTATCGGTTCATATTTTAACCTGCCAGTGGTAATTTCGGGCAAGCTCATTGGTATTATTAACGTGGCCTCCCGGGAAGCTAACCAGTACGGAGAGGATCAGACCACGATACTCTATAACATCACCAATCAGGCGGCTACGGCCGTGTCCAAGCTTCAGGCGCTGCTGGAAAGCGAAAAAGGCAAGCTCTCGGGCATTTTGTATGCATTAACCGACGGCGTGTTTACCGTGGACTTGCAGCACCGGCTGATTCTTTCCAACCCGGCGGTAAAGACCATTTTGGAGATTGTCAGTGAAAAGGTGCTGACTTCTTTTGATATTGTCGATGCTTTAGCGGGCAAGGTGGATTTACGCACCAAAATTGATCAGGCTTTGACTGAAGACAAGCCGGTTTTCGTGCCGGACGTGGTCTTAAGGGACAAGGCTTTGGAAGTGACGGTGACGCCCGTTAAAAACGACGCCGGCGAAAAAATCGGCGCGGCCGTGGTACTGCACGACATTACCACTGAAAAAGCTTTGGAGAAGTTGCGGCAGGAATTTACGGCCATGATGGTCCACGAACTCAGGGCGCCGCTGACGGCGGTACGCTGGTCTTCCGAGTCGCTGCTCAGAAACCTGTCTGCGGCCCAAGCAGCCACAGAGCCGGACAAGATTAAGGATACGGTTATCACCATCGAACATGCGTCCAATAACATGCTGGAACTGGTCAATGACCTGCTGGATGTGGCCAAAATCGAAGCCGGCAAATTCGAGCTGAATGTCCAGGAATATGACCTGATTGCCGTAATTAAGGAGCAGATTAAAACCTTCCAGTCCCAAGCGGAAATGAAGCATTTGGAAATCGGGTTGACCAGCCCGGACAGCTACCGCATGCATTTTGACAAAGTGCGCATTGGCCAGGTCATGGGCAACCTCATTAGCAACTCCATTAAATATACGGATGCGGGTAGAATTGAAGTTAATGTGAGTGCGGACATGGAGCATAAGCAGATGATAGTTGCCATCAAGGATACGGGCGTGGGCATTTCCCGCGATGATTTGCCGCAGCTGTTCTCCAAGTTTAAACAGCTGAAATCTTACGATTCCAGCCGCAAAGGCACGGGTTTGGGCCTGGTGGTTTCCAAAGGCATTGTGGAGGCTCACGGGGGCAAGATTTGGGCTGAGAGCGCGGGTGAAAATTTAGGCAGCACTTTTTATTTTTCAATTCCGCTTAAAGACTAATTTCACGGTCTGTATGACCGGAGGAGAGGTAAAATATGACAAAAATCGTTGTAGCCGAAGATGACAAGATGATTTCTGAATCGCTGTGTACGGCTTTAAAGGCTAAAGGGTATGATGTTACGCCCGCTTATGACGGCGAACAAGCCGTGGCCTTAGCTAAAGAAAGCTTGCCAGAAATTATGCTTTTGGACATCATGATGCCCAAGTTGGACGGCATTTCCGTGCTCTGGGAGCTGCGTGCCAATCCCGCCACCTCGGGCATTGCCGTTATCGTCCTGACTAATATCGGAGATGCGGGCACCATAGCCAAGATTTTTGACGCCGGAGCCATGGACTATTTGCTGAAAAGCGACCAGTCTACGGCTGATATCATTCAAAAAGTCGAGGATGTGCTCAACCGCACTATCCGCCTGGCTTAATTCAATTTTTTATGAAAATCATTCTTCAGGACAGCCGCAGGTACATGCTGCGTTTTGACAAGGGGGAAGAGGTGTTTGCCGGCCTGGCTGAGTTCGTTTCAAAAAACCAGATTGACGCCGGGGTCTTTTGGGGCATTGGCACGGTTTCCGAGGCGGACTTGGGCTTTTATAACCCTTTCCTTAAACAATACCGTTCCAAGCCGCTGGTAGAAAATTTTGAAATTATTTCGCTTGTGGGCAACGTTTCCGTCCTTGAGGGCAAACCCAGCCTTCACGCTCATGGCTCTTTTGGCCGGACGGACTTTTCAGTTATCGGGGGCCACGTGTTTAAGTTGGTGGCGCTGGCTACCTGTGAAGTTTTTCTTATTAAATTGGAAGGCAAAATTGGGCGGCAGAATAACCCCGAGTTTAATTTGAATTTAATGGCCTAGCATGAAAAAAGCCTACTGGGCGCTTTTCATATTCGGACTGGCTGCGGCTGTTGCCGCGGGCGCTTATTTTTATTTGCGTGCCTCGCCGCAAACCAGGCCTGTGGAGACCAGTTCTCCTGCAAAGGAAAATCTTAGCCCTACTGCCACGGCTACGCCGCCTGTTGCTGCCAGCCGGGCCACTAAGCCCCTGCCCATCACTCAAGACCAATACGGCTTGTTTGTTATAACGCCTTCAGACCAGGCAAATAAATTTGTACCCGAGGCCAAATATCAGGACGATGGGCTGGTGGAGACAGGTCAGTATCAGGGTTACCACCGTCTGGCGGCCTTTGAAACCGCGGACGATCCCAGCGGGGGTACTTCGTACATTTTAGCGACAAAAGATTACCAAACTTTTGTTTTGGACACCGGCACGACACCGCCGTACGCGCTCCAAGATTTTAACCGTCCAGAAAGCAATTTCAACAAAGCCAGGGTTACAAATATGGATGTCGTACCCGTCAATCATCCGGCGGAAATTAGCTTGGGCAATTTTGTGCTTGTCAGAAACAATATTAGCTGGGACGCTTTGCCGGCAGGGAGTACGCAGCTTTCCAGTAATACCTCGTCTTTGGGTTTTTTCGCCTTGCCTCTGGCTGATTTGTCTAATTACGGCAATACAGACCCGGACTTTTTGGATTTTGCGGCCGTCCGTAAAAAATATCTCCAGGCTTCCGCGGATGTTTATGTCAGGGACCAGGCGGGTCTGGTTTTTAGTTATCAATTTCGTTCAATAGAATCTCACGGCAGGGCGCAGGCGGAAACGGCTGGCCAGCCGTCCGGCTACCCTTCGTCG
>JAMCYA010000036.1 GCA_023473845.1 Patescibacteria group bacterium | reverse complement strand
CCGGATTGGCGACGTGGTGGAACGCAAGAGCCGCGGGCGGGGCAAAACTTTCTATGCCTGCAATCGTTTTCCGGACTGCAACTTTATTATGAATAAAAAGCCGGAAAGCGAAGCCGAGCTACAGGAAGCCCTGAAATATTGGAAAGAAAATCCACCCAAACCTAAAAAACCTTATAAGAAAAAAACCTCGTAGCTCTACGAGGTTTTTTAATCGTTGCGGCTAAAAATTTCTTTTTCCCGAAAAACATATTGCACGGCCGGCCCAAAACCCAGGAGCCGCCAATAATGCCTAAAGTGAAAATACAAATCCGCCCAATAGGCAAAATAGCCTGCCAGCAACCAGTGGCGCGTTTGAAGCACGCCCCATTTGCCGCCCACGCGCAAGGTCACGGCGTAAAAACCGGGGCTGTACGCGCGGGGTTTTTGGTTTTGCATCCGACAAGCCAGGGCCTGGGCCACGTACCTGCCCTGTTCCGCAGCCACGGCAGCGCTCCGGGGCACCGGCTGGCCGTGCCTATCCAGCACCTGGGCCATATTGCCGGCTGCAAAAATATTTGCCACCTGCTTCACCTTTAAATATTCATCCACTTCCAGCCGTCCAGCCAAAGTTTTGGGCAGGATCATGGGACCGGGCAGGCTGGAAGCAACAGTCCCCAGGCTCCAAACCAGCACATCGTAGCCCATGCGCTCCCCGTTTAGAAATTCCACAAAATGGTGGTCAAATTTCACTGCGTGGTGGTGGAATTCGATCCTAACGCCCAAGGCCGTAAGCCGGTCAAGCACCTGGCGGCCGAAGTCCTTCCCCAGGCCGGCAACTAGTTTATCCGAACTTTCCGCAATCATTATTTCCAGCCTTTCCCTGGGGTAGCCGTATTTCCACGATAAAATATCCAAAAAAGATTTCAGCTCGCCCGCAAATTTAACCGCCACGTACCCGCCACCCACGACCACAACACGCAGCGTCCCTCTCTGTACTTCATGGCTGGCAGCCTGCACCGCAAACTCCAGCGCGTTGCGTATCCGCAAAGCACTGGCCAGGCCGCTTAAGGCCAGCGCGTGCTCCTGGGCGCCTTCCACCCGGGAAAAATCCGGCCGGTCGCCCAAAGCCAAAATTAAATAATCATACTCTAAGGTGCGGACACCCACCTTAAGTTTGCGCGCCTGCGCATCCAGTTCCGTAAGTTCGCCTTTTATAAAAACAATGCGCTTGTGGCCGATAATCCGGAATAGCGGCAAAACCACGCTGCTTTTTACCTGGGCAACGCTGGTAAATTCTTCTTCGGCCGTGGCCACTTCATAGAGGTTGGGCGTAAACAGGTGGTAATCCTCGCGATCAACCAAAGTCAAAGAAACCTCCGGATCTTTCCGGAAACGTTTTTCCAATTCCAAAATTGCATTCAGGCCGGCAAAACCTGCCCCCACCACAATGATTTTTTTCATTTTTGTCTCAAAACCTTAGTGCCTGTACTCAGTATACCAAAAACTTATAAACAAAAACACCCGCCTTGCAAGGCGGGTGCAGGAAAACTATTCGTACCTCAAAGCTTCAATCGGGTCGAGTTTGGCAGCCGAACGCGCCGGCAACACGCCAAACAAAATGCCGATTACGGCCGAAACCCCGAAACCCAACGCAATGGCATAAAACGGCACAGTATATTTCCACGACAGGCCGCTGGCCGTTGCCACCAAAGACACCAGCCAGCCAAGCACTGAACCCAAAAATATGCCTACGGCCCCGCCGATTACAGTCACAAGGATTGACTCAATCAGAAACTCGTTCAGCACATCGGAACTTTTTGCGCCCAGAGCTTTTTTCAGACCAATCTCCGCAGTCCTTTCCGTCACCACTACGTACATAATATTCATAATCCCCACGCCGCCCACCACCAGGGAAATGGCGGCAATGGCAATCAATAAAATAGTAATGCCGTTAAAAATAGTATTGAAAGTATTGAGGCTGTCAGCTTGGGTCTGCACCAAAAAATCATCTTTGTCCACATCCTTAATGGCGTGATTATGCCTCATCACTTGCCTGATGTCTTCAGCTGTGGCGTCCGCCAGCTTGGTGTCCTTCACCTGCACAATGGCAAAGAGCAGGTAATCGATGCCCAAAAGCTTTTTTTGGGCCGTAAACAGGGGCATATACAAAGTGTTGTCCTCATCCCCGCCCAAACCGCCGCGCGGGTTATAAACGCCGATCACTTCAAAATTCAAATCCCCTACCCGGATAAGTTTGCCCACCGGGTCCTCCTGGCCGAACAAGTCGCTGGCCAGCGTGCTGCCGAGCAGCACCACCTGGTCAGCGCCGGTATTTTCAGCTACGGAAAAAAATCTTCCGGCTTTCAGCGTGCCCTTATCAATATCAAAACGTTCCGGGGAAGCGCCGTAAAAAATCACGCTTTTATCCACGTCTTTATAGCTGACGACTTTCTGTCCGACCACCACGCCGTAATCGTTCACCACATTGGGTATTTGCTTGATGTCCTGCAGGTCGCGGTTCTTAAACGAAGTAATCGCCACCGGGGAATTTGCCCGGCCGGTATCGGCCGAGGCCGCTCCGGCACTGCGGTTCTTGGTAGTCGGCGGCACCCGGGTTTCCACAAACAGGGTGTTGGTGCCATATGCTTCCAATTGGGCATTAATCAGGCTGCGGAAACCCTCGCCTGCGGACAGAACCAGGATTACCGTAGCAATGCCAATAACAATACCCAAAGTAGTCAGCCCGGTACGGGCCGGGTTGGCAAACAGCGCTTTGACAGATTGGCGGTGTCGGCATTTTAAA
>JAMCYA010000054.1 GCA_023473845.1 Patescibacteria group bacterium | reverse complement strand
CCAATTCAACCAAAGAAACAAATATGGCGAAACCAAAGTCCGAGAAATTTATTTTGTGGTTTAACGAAATCTCCAAGGGTGACGTTAACCTGGTTGGCGGCAAGAACGCCAACTTGGGCGAAATGTTCCAGAATCTGACCCAGGCGCAAAACAAAACTTTTCCCAAAGAAAAAATCCAAGTGCCCTACGGCTTTTCGGTTACCTCCGCCGCTTACCGCTATTTTATTAAGGCAAATGCCCTGGACGCCCAGATTAGGAGAATCTTGAAGGATTTGGACACGAAGGACATCCGCCAGCTGGAGGAGAAGGGCCAGGCCGTGCGCCAGGCGATTTTGCAGGCAGTCTTTCCCGAAGATTTACAGAAAGAAATTTACGCGGCCTATGACCAGCTGGCCAAGGAATTGAAACTGCCGGTTGCCACGCTGGATGTGGCTGTCCGATCCTCCGGCCACGGCCGAGGATTTGGCCGACGCCTCTTTTGCCGGCCAGCAGGAATCGTATTTGAATATCCGGGGCCAGTACCAGTTGACCGAAGCCATAAAGAAGTGTTTTGCCTCGCTCTTTACCAACCGGGCGATTTCTTACCGCGTGGACCAGAAATTCGACCATTTTAAGGTAGCGCTGTCCGCAGCTGTGCAGAAAATGGTCCGCTCCGACCGCGGCGCCAGCGGCGTGATGTTTACCCTGGACACGGAAAGCGGCTTTAAGGAAATGGTGCTAATCAACGGCTCCTGGGGTTTGGGCGAGTACGTGGTGAAAGGGATTGTGACCCCGGATGAATACAAGGTGTTCAAGCCGACCTTAAGAAAAGGCTATGATGCCATTATCAGCAAACGGCTGGGCAGCAAAGAAAAAAAGCTCATTTATTCCAGCGAAGGCATAAGCCCGACCAAGGATGCCGCGGTGGTGGAAGCGGACAGGCACCGGTATGTGCTAACCGACAGCCAGGTGTTGCGTTTGGCCAAGTGGGGAACGATTATTGAAGAGCATTACGGCCGGCCTATGGATATTGAGTGGGCTTTCGACGGCGAAACCAAGGAGCTTTGCATTGTGCAAGCTCGGCCGGAGACAGTGCAGGCCCGCAAGGATATAAACGTTCTGGAAGAATATGTTCTGCTGGAAAAAGGCAAGGTGCTGTGCCAGGGCGCTTCCGTGGGGGCAAAAATCGGTTCGGGCAAAGCCCATTTTATTAAGGACGCTTCCCAGATTTCGGAATTTAAAACCGGTGAAGTTTTGGTGACGGAAATTACCGACCCCGACTGGGAGCCGATTATGAAAATGGCCAGTGCGATTGTAACTAACGCGGGCGGCAGGACGAGCCACGCCGCCATTGTTTCGCGTGAGTTGGGTATTCCCGCGGTCGTGGGCTGCGGCAACGCCACCAAGGCCATTAGGTCCGGCCAGAACGTGACCGTGTCCTGCGCCGAGGGCGAGGCGGGCAAAATTTATGACGGCCTGCTCAAGTTTAAGGTGGAGAAGCACGACTTAACCAACTTTGATCCGCCCAAGACCCAGATTAAAATGATTGTAGCCGACCCGGAATTGGCATTCGGCTATTCCTTTATTCCCAACCAGGGCGTGGGTTTGGCGCGGGAAGAGTTTATTATTTCTAATTTCATCAAAATTCACCCCAACGCCCTGATTGACTACGAAAAGCTAGAGGACGAGCATGTTAAAAGACAGATTGACGAATTGACGGCGGGCTATGCGGACAAGCTGGAGTACTACGTGGAAAAATTGTCCTATGGCATTGCCATGCTGGCCGCGGCCTTTTATCCCCGGGAAGTGATTTTGCGTTTTTCGGATTTTAAGAGCAATGAGTATGCTAATTTGATTGGCGGCCGGTTGTATGAGCCGGAAGAGGAAAATCCCATGATTGGCTGGCGCGGGGCCAGCCGCTACTATGACCCCAATTTTGAAAGAGCCTTTGCCCTGGAATGCATGGCGGTAAAGCGCGTCCGGGAAGAGATGGGCTTGTGGAACCTAAAAACCATGATTCCATTCTGCCGTACGCCGGAAGAAGGAAAAAAAGTTTTGGAGATTATGAAGCGCTGCGGCTTGGACAATCTGGCCAAAGGCAAGAAAAAGCTGAAAACCGATGATCATGGCTTGAGCGAAGAGCTGGAAGTTTGGTGTATGGCGGAGATTCCGTCCAACATTTTGCAGGTGGAAGAATTTGGCGCTTTGTTTGACGGCTTTTCCATTGGCTCTAACGACTTAACCCAGCTGACTTTGGGCATGGACCGCGACGGCAAACTGGTGGCGCATATTGCCAATGAAAAAAGCCCTTCGGTGAAGAAGCTTATCCATATACTTATCCAGGAGTCCCACAAGATGGGGCTAAAAGTCGGTATTTGCGGCCAGGGTCCTTCGGATTTTCCCGATTTTGCGGAATTTTTGGTGCGCGAAGGTATTGACTCCATTTCTTTAAACCCGGATACCGTGCTTAAGGCCACGGTCAACATCAAGCGCGTGGAAAAAGCCATTGGCAAGTAAGTCTCAATAATAAAAACCCCGAGTGTTAACTCGGGGTTTTTATGGCGGAGAGAGGGGGATTTTCGTCCTCGTTCGCCTGCAGGCTCACTCGTTGTCCTGGGTTGCTGGAATGCTCCGCCGGCTCGCATTCCAGGTCGCTCGACTGCATCCGCTTGTGCTCAAGCGGATTGGTCTCGCTTCAACCCGTTCGAATCCCTCTGCTAAATAAAAAGTCCATCACCTGAAGGCGATGAACTTTTTTATGGCGGTGGCGATTTCCGGAACTTTGAACCGATAATCGCCGCAAAATCCTTATCTTTTGGTAAAATCGATAAAATTATACGCCAATTAAGGCTTCAGTACAAAGAAAATCCAGCCG
>JAMCYA010000059.1:2477-2955 GCA_023473845.1 Patescibacteria group bacterium | reverse complement strand
TTTAATTTGAATTTGTTGCTGGTTGTTCATATATTTTTTGATGTTTAAGGCGGCTCTAGGAGAGCCGCCTTAAACAATTATTGCTATTTTACTTCCTTGTAGTCTGCGTCCACCGGACCCTGTTCGCTGCCCGGCTGGCCTGCTCCGGCTTGGGGTCCGGGCTGGCCTGCTCCGGCTTCCCCGGCAGGCGGATTGCTCTGGTACATGGCTGCGCCCACTTTTTGCACCGCATCCGACAACGCGTCCATGGCTTTTTTAATGCTTTCGGTATCGTCTTTGTCCTTCACTTCCTTCAGTGCCTTGACCTTGTCTTCCACGGCTTGCTTGTCGGCCTGAGGCGCCTTGTCGCCCGCATCCTTTAAAGTTTTTTCGGAAACGGAAATCAGGGTATCGGCCTGGTTCCGCATGTCCACCACTTCTTTAAGTTTGCGGTCTTCGGCCGCATGGGCCTCCGCCTCTTTCTTCATTTTTTCAATCT
>JAMCYA010000059.1:0-2467 GCA_023473845.1 Patescibacteria group bacterium | reverse complement strand
AGAACCCTGGATGGTGATTTTATTTTCCTTGCTGGTGGCTTTGTCTTTGGCTTTTACAGTCAGAATGCCGTTGGCGTCAATGTCAAACGTCACCTCCACCTGCGGCACACCGCGCGGCGCGGGGGGAATGCCATCCAAAATAAAATGACCTAAGGACTTGTTATCTTTGGCAAACTCGCGCTCGCCCTGCAATACGTGCACCTCCACCGAGGTCTGGTTGTCAGCCGCGGTAGAAAAAGTCTGGGATTTGGAGGTCGGAATCGTGGTGTTGCGGTCAATCAGCGGCGTACGGATGCCGCCCAAAGTTTCCAAACCCAAAGTCAAAGGCGTGACATCCAAAAGCAAAATTTCCTTGCCCTGCACATCGCCGCCCAAAATGCCGGCCTGGATAGCCGCACCCTTGGCCACGGCTTCCATGGGGTCAATGCCGCCTTCCACCTGCTTGCCCACATACTCTTCCACAAATTTTTTGACTGTGGGCATGCGAGTCGGACCGCCGACTAAAATCAGCTTGTCAATATTGGCCGGAGTAAGCTTGGCATCGCTAATCGCCTGCTCCACGGGGTGCCGCATCCGGTCCACAATAGGCTTGACCAATTCTTCCAGCTTGGCGCGGGTAATTTTCATTTGCAAGTGTTTGGGTCCGTTCTGGTCAGCGGTAATAAAAGGCAGGTTCAAGTCGGTTTCCAAGGTGGTGGAGAGTTCAATCTTGGCTTTTTCCGCAGCCTCGCGCACCCGGTTCATGGCCATTTTGTCGTTGGAGAGGTCCACGCCCTGCTCCTGCTTGAAGGTCGAGGTAATGTAGTCAATCATGGCCTTGTCCATGTCTTTGCCGCCCAGCTGGGTGTCGCCCGAAGTGGACAAGACTTCAAAAGTCGCCTGGCCTTCGTGCTCGCCAAAATCCATAATCGTCACATCCAAAGTGCCGCCGCCCAAATCAAAGACTAGAATCTTCTGGTCTTTGCCGCCGGTCTTGTCCAAACCGTAAGCAAAGGCCGCGGCCGTGGGTTCGTTAATCACGCGCACCACTTCCAAGCCGGCGATTTCGCCTGCATTCTTGGTGGCCTGCCTCTGGGAGTCGTCAAAATATGCAGGCACGGTAATCACTGCCTTGGCCACCGGCTCACCCAAATAAGTTTCCGCGTCTTTTTTTATCTTCTGCAAAATAAACGCGCTAATCTGTTCCGGGGCGTATTCTTTGCCGTTAACCGTATAGCGGAAATTGGTACCCATTTTGCGCTTAGCTTCAAAAATTGTGCCGTCCGGATTGGTTACAGCCTGGCGGCGCGCCGGCTCGCCCACTAAAAGCTGGCCTTCTTTGGTAAACGCCACGTAGGAGGGAAAAGCCTTGCCGCCGGAAGTCTGCCCTTCCGCTGCCGGAATCATAACCGGCTTGCCGCCTTCCATCACGGAAGCGGCGGAGTTAGAAGTACCTAAGTCTATGCCAATAATTTTTGCCATAATAATTTTCTCCTTAATTAGTCTATAAATCTTCAATATTAAAATTCTTGAACTGGCTGAGGGTTAAGCCGGCGACTTTCTTGCTGGCAAACAGTTTTTTGGAAACCGGAAACTGGTCGTGGTATTCGTCTTTCAGCCAGACAAACACGTTGCCTTCGCTGCCGTCCACCGCGCGCTTCATGTGCAGGATAATTTTGTTTTTGTTCAGGGCTTTGTCAGTAATAGTACAGTCATCGTCGTCCAGAGCTTTGATGCTTTTAGGCTTGTCTTCCCATTCCATTAGCCTGCCTACCTCGAACATTTCTTTAATTAACATAGCTTCTTTCTTTTTATCTGGATCCCGTTCCCTTGCGACGGATGAAGCGATAATTATTTGATTATTTTTACTTAAATCCCTTTTTAGGGTTTTTTGCTGATAACTACCTGGCTGGGCCGGATGACTTTGCCATTCAGCTCAAAGCCGGTCTGTAATTCCTCTACCACCATGCCCTCCTCCTGTTCGCTCTCCGTTTCCCGGACAGCCTCGTGGAAATGAGGGTCAAATTTTTTTCCCAAGGCCTCAATTTTTTTTACGCCCACTTCCTCTAAAACCTTGTCCAGCTGCATCACAATACCGCCCGCTCCGGCCTGCCAATTCTGATACTTCTTCTCAAAGTCTTCGGCTGCAGCTGCGGGCATGTGCCTTAGGGCCTGCTCCAGGCTGTCCAGAGTGGGCAGCAGTTTGGCAACGGTCACCTCTTTGGCAAACTCCACCAACTCTTTGTTTTCCCCCTCTTTGCGCTTCTTGTAGTTTTCAAAGTCCGCCGCAGTCCGCTTCCAGCCTTCCAAATTGCCCTGAGCCTGCTTAATGGCTTCTTCCAAATCCTGCTGAAGCTTATCTATATTGCCAAACTTTTGGGCGTGGGCAGCGCCGTGATGCTTTTTATGTTAATTAAATAACACCAATGGAAGAAAACAATAATACGGATTTAGGCAATATAGATAAGCTTCAGCAGGATTTGGAAGA
>JAMCYA010000043.1 GCA_023473845.1 Patescibacteria group bacterium | reverse complement strand
CGACTATTAAGGTCGTGAACACTCCCCCGGTCAAGAAATAGATGAACAAATTTTGTATCTGCATGAATTGATAAAAATCCAGTTATTTATACCCATAACCCAACTGTCTTTTAATTATACCAAACATTTTAATCTTGTGGAAAAACTGATATACAAAGCCAGGGTATCAACCTATAATATCTGTATGCGCTCGACTCAGAGACTTAACCCCCTGAAGAATGCGAATACTCATAATTTCGGACCATTCCGATCCTCTGGCCAAAATCGGCTCCAAGGAATCGGGCGGACAAAATGTTTTTATTTACTATCTTGCCAAACATCTGGCGAAAAAAGGCGTAAAGGTAGACGTGTTCACCCGCTGGGACCAGAAAAATAAGAGAAAAATTGTAACCGTGTCGCCAAACTTCCGGGTCATCCGCATCAAGGCCGGCCCGAAAGGTTATCTGGCGCGCGACAAATTCCTCCATGTTCTGGATGAGTTCGTTAAAAACATTCTCAGCTTCGTAATCGCGGAACCGGAACCCTACGACCTTATTCATTCCAACTACTGGTTTTCGGGCCTGGCGGGGTTGGAGATTGCAAAAAAACTCAACCTGCCCCAGGTGCACGTGTACCATTCCATCGGCGAAGTCAGGTTTAAAGTGTTAAAAAAATTCAAACTGCAAAAAAGGGATTTTTTCTATTTTCAAAAAAGAACCGAATCGGAGAAGTTAATTGCGGAAAAATCTACGGGAATCATCGCCACCAGCCCTTCGGAAAAACATCTTCTGCTTAGGCTTTTCAAGCTCGACCCCAAAAAAATCATTGTAATTACAATTGGCGTAGACCGAAAAATTTTTTTTCCAATAGGCCAGCTGAGGGCCAGAAAAAAACTAGGCTTAAACGAAACCAAAAAACTTCTAATTTATGCTGGTAGGATTGAATGGCGCAAAGGCATTGGCACCCTATTGTACAGCTTTAAACAAGTCTTGGAAACTTACCCTGATAGCAAACTGTATATTATCGGCGGCGCACGCACGGCCAAGCTCAAAAAATTGGAACAGGCCGAACTTGACCGCCAACAGGAGATTATCCGCCAGCTGAACCTCCAAAACCGGGTAGTGTACGCAGGACCCAAAACCCATAAACGCCTCCGTCTGTACTACAGCGCCGCGGATGTTTGCGTGGTACCCTCGTATTACGAACCCTTTGGCATCGTGCCGCTGGAAGCCATGGCCTGCGGCACACCGGTAGTAGCCTCCAAAACCGGCGGATTAAGCTACAGCGTAAAAAACGGCCGGAGTGGTTTTTTGGCAGAGCCCCGGAACAAGCAAGAATTGGCGGAGAAAATCCTTGCAGTCCTGAAACGCGGCAAAGAAAGTTTCCAGCCGGAATGCCTTAAAGAAGTTAAACAAAAATTTGATTGGGAAAAAATTTCAATGGCATACACCAAATACTTTGATCAAGTAACCAAACAAAAATGAACATAGCTATCCTCGCCCCATTCGAAGAAACAGTTCCGCCCAAAAAATATGGCGGCACAGAACTGGTTGTATACAACGTAACCGAAGAATTGGTCAAGAGAGGCCACCAGGTGACTTTGGTGGCGGCCGGCAACGGCCAGGTGAGCGCCCGCTTGGTAAAAATTTTTGAAACCACCGTAAGGGAAACGCCCGATGCTGCGGATCTGAATTTCAGAAACGCCTACAAGTATATCGGCTTGGGCAGAGTCGCTGAATTCTTTTCCCAGAACAAGTTTGATGTTATTCACAACAACCTGGGCTGGCGCCTGTTGGCCTTTGAAAAAATATTGGGTTCGCCGGTAGTCACAACCCTCCACGGCCCCCTCGATGTCCCCTACCAGCAAAAAGTCTACGGCACCTACAGAAACTCCAATTACGTTAGTATCAGTTTAAGCCAAAGGCGGCCCATGCCGGAACTGAACTATGTAGGCAACGTATACAACGGGCTGGATATGGAAAAGTTTAAATTCTTTCCCGAACCTCAGGACTACTTTGCTTTTCTGGGACGCATGTCCCCGGAAAAAGGGCCAGTCCAGGCTATCCAGGCCGCCAAACAGGCAGGCGTAAACCTGATAATGGCCGCCAAAGTGGACAGCGTTGACAAAGCCTATTTTGAAAAGGAAGTGCAGCCCCTGATTGACGGCAAACAAATTAAATTTATCGGCGAAGTCGACCATGCGGGCAAGCTGGAACTGTTGGGCGGAGCCAGGGCGCTTTTAGGGCTCATTCAGTGGGAGGAGCCGTTCGGCCTGTTCTTCACGGAAAGCATGGCCTGCGGCACGCCCGTGATTGCCATGAACCGCGGCTCCGTACCGGAACTTATAAAAGACGGGGTTACGGGCTATATCTGCAACACCCAGGAAGAGGCGGTGGCGGCCATTGCTAAAGTCAGGAGCCTGGACAGAAAGACCAGTTATGAGCATGTGCTTAAAAACTTTTCTGCCGTAAAAATGGCTGAAGATTATATCACTGCCTACAAAAAAGTTATTGGCACATGACTATGGAAAAACATCGGGCTTTTTCATTCGAAAACGCAGAGATTAAAGAAGAGGCTGAGCTCGGGGCGGCGTACTCCGATTCGGCTCTGCTTGACTATGTAAAACAGCAAGAAACTGGCAACGGGGAAACGGCGGCGTTGTTTACCGACATTGACCATACTTTTATGCGCGCCGGGAAAGAAGCCGAAGCCGCCGAACTGTATAGGAAAGCAATAGAAAAAAATTACCCCGTAATCTCTGTCACGGGAAACGACTATGCCGGCATTGTCAGCCGGATTGAAAAAGGAGACCTTCCCCCTTTCCAGGCAATCGCAGGCAGCGTAGGCACAGAAATCTGGGTGTTGCAGAAAGGCATGCCGCCCACCTATAAAAAAGATTTATTTTACGAAAAACTGCTTGAACGGACCGGCTTTGACAGGGCCAGATTGGTCAGCCAGGCAAAAACGATGCTGGCAAGGTTTTCCAGCGAACACCCGGCTT
>JAMCYA010000065.1 GCA_023473845.1 Patescibacteria group bacterium | reverse complement strand
GAGCCACGGATTCGAGCCAGGCTTTTCAACAATCCCTGGCTTCGGCTTTAGCCAAAGCGAAGAATTAAGTTTATGCAGCAAACTCGAAATTTGATGGGTATGCACGTTACGGTCGAGGTCAGGGACGGCGATGAAAAGCAAGGCTGCGACAGAGTATTTGAATATTTTCAATATATTGACGAGACCTTCAGTACGTATAAGCCGAACAGCGCCATCAGCCAGATTAACCGAGGCGAGTTAACGGAAGACCAATACCCTCCGGACATTAAAAAAATTTTTATGCTGGCGGAAGAAACTAAAAAAGCTACCAGGGGCTATTTTAATATTTGGCGGCCCGAAGGCTTTTGGGATCCGTCGGGCATAGTCAAAGGCTGGGCCATCTGGCAGGCCAGCCTGCTGCTTCTGCGCGCGGGCCACAAATATTTTTTTATAGACACGGGCGGAGACATTCAGGGCCAGGTGGAAGATGCGGACAAGCAATCATGGCGCGTGGGTATCCGCAATCCTTTCAAACATGAGGAGATTGTCAAAGTCCTGCGCACCACCAGTCAGGGAGTGGCCACCTCAGGCACTGCCGAGCGCGGCCAGCACATTTATAACCCTTTCAAGCCAGGCCAGCAGCTCTTAGAAATTGTGAGTTTTACGACAATCGGCCCCAATGTGTATGAGGCTGATCGGTTTGCCACTGCCGCTTTTGCCATGGGCAGGGAAGGAATTAATTTTATTGAATCCCTTGAAGGTTTGGAGGGCTACATGATAGACAGCCAGGGGATAGCCACCAAAACATCGGGTTTCGAACAATACGTAACCAACTAAATATGTTTACCTTTGTAGATGATTTTTTGAATAAAATAACCATGTATCGGCTGGTGCTGTATTACCTCATCGGCCTTTTGGCGGCGGCTTTTCTTTTAAGCTTGTTTGGTGTTCTGCCCTATAGCCCGGTGGGGTTGGTATATTCCGTGTTTTTTATTACCCTGCTTTGCTGGATTGTGAATGTGGTTTCCGCCTGGATTTTTAATGTGCCAACCAATGTGGAGTCCGTTTACATAACCGCTTTGATTTTGGCTTTGATTATTACGCCGATTAAAACTTTAGACGCCCAGTATTTCGGGTTTGTAGCCTGGGCCGCGATTTGGTCCCAAGTTTCCAAATATATTTTGGCCCTTAATCGGAAACATATTTTTAACCCCGTGGCTTTTGCCGTGGCCCTTACGGCTTTGACCATAAACCAGTCGGCGAGCTGGTGGGTGGGCACGGCTTGGATGCTGCCGTTTGTATTGGTAGGCGGTTTTCTGACTGTCAGGAAAATCAGAAGGTTTGATCTGGTTTTTAGTTTTTTTGTTGTGGCCTTGGTCACTATTCTGGGTTTGGATCTGGCCCGCGGTCTGGACTTAGTGTCTTCTTTACAGAAGGTGCTTGTGGACTCGCCGCTGTTCTTCTTTGCTTTTGTGATGCTGACGGAACCCCTGACAACTCCGCCGACCAAAGGGCTGCAGGCCGTTTACGGCGGACTGGTGGGGTTGTTGTTCGCTCCTCAGATGCATGTGCTCTCGCTTTATTCCACGCCTGAGCTGGCGCTTCTGGCGGGCAACGTGTTTTCTTATTTTGCCAGCCCGAAAAAGAAACTCCTGCTTACCTTAAAAGAAAAAGTGCGCCTAGGCCCGGGTCTTTTCGATTTTGTTTTTGCAACGGATACGGGCATGCCGTTCCGGGCGGGCCAGTATTTGGAGTGGACGCTGGAACACGATAAGCCCGACAACCGGGGCAACCGCCGTTATTTTACCATTGCTTCCGCACCGACGGAGCAAGAAATTATCATGGGGGTAAAATTTTACGACCCGCCGAGCAGCTACAAAAAATCCATGCTGGCAATGCAGCCGGGCGAGAAGATTTTAGCCGGCCAGCTGGCAGGGGATTTTACCCTGCCGAAGAACTCTCAAGAAAAAAGCGTGTTTATTGCCGGCGGCATTGGCATAACTCCTTTTCGCAGCATGATTAAATATTTGCTGGATACAAACCAGGCTAGGGATATTGTGCTGTTTTACAGCAATAAGACGGCTGCGGAAGCGGTTTACACCGATATTTTTGACCAGGCTGTGGAAAAGTTGGGTCTTCGGGCGGTTTATACCCTCACCGACAAAACCCAGGTGCCTGCCGGATGGCAGGGTAATGTCGGTCCAATAAACGCCGAGCTGATTGCCGCCGAAGTGCCCGATTTTAAACAGCGCAGGTTTTATCTTTCCGGGCCCCACGCCATGGTTACAGCTTATGAAAACGCGCTTCTAAGCATGGGGGTTGCGTCAAATAAAATAAAAACTGACTTTTTTCCCGGGTTTGTCTAAAAATTCTGGAGAATATCACCGCCCCAAAAGGGCGGTTGTTGTTTTTTATGTGCTAAAATTACACTACATTAGCCCGTGTGCGATTAAACTGAATTAAAGCCATGAGTTTTGTCCATTGGTTGGTTGTGCTCAGCGCCCTAATTAGCCTTGTTGGCTCTTTTGTCTATGTCCGCGACACGCTAAAGGGCACAACCAGGCCGAACCGAGTGTCTTGGGCTCTGTGGGCGCTGGCGCCGCTGGTTGGCACAGGAGCGGCGATTTCCGCGCATGCCGACATCTGGGCGACCACCCGGACTTTTTTGGCTGGGTTTATACCTTTGCTGGTTTTAATCGCTTCTTTTGTTAACCCGCGGAGCTATTGGAAATTAACGGTATTCGATTTTCTCTGCGGCGCATTTTCAGTGCTGGCGCTGCTGGTTTGGGGCTTGCCAACTCCCCCCCGGCTGGCGGTGCTGCTGGCGGCTGCAGCTGACGGCTTTGCGGCCCTGCCCACTCTCCGCAAGGCCTGGACGAACCCGGAAACCGAAACAGGCCTGACGTTTGCCGCCGGCCTGGTGGCTGTGCTTCTGGTTTTGCCGTCCATACCAAAATGGACGATTGAAAATTCCGCTTTTCAGGTTTACTTGCTGGCAATCAACTCCCTGATTCTTTTAGCCATATATAGAAGGCGCTTTAAATTTTTAACAGCCCGCCGCATGGGTTAAAACCTGACAGCAG
>JAMCYA010000002.1 GCA_023473845.1 Patescibacteria group bacterium | reverse complement strand
TGACCGGCGTAGCCAGAAAGCCGATGGCAAGGCTTGATTTATTTACAAACTTCTGGTATAATTTTTTAGTCAATTTTAACCCGTTTTCCAATGGCCGCCAGCTGGAGACCCAGCAGGGCGGAAGTAGGGGAAGGGAACAAGGAATTTTATGGAAAAGCTGGAGCTTAAGGCCCAAGCCCGGACAGAAACCGGCAAACAGATTAGCAAACTGAGAAACCAGGGTTTTATCCCCGCGGTGCTCTACGGCAAAAAAATCCAGAACATTAACCTGGCTGTGAATGCCGGCGATTTTGAAAAACTGCTGAAAAAGGCCGGGGAAAGCACAATCGTGGAACTGGTA
Organism: Patescibacteria group bacterium; assembly: GCA_023473845.1. Lineage (GTDB taxonomy): Bacteria > Patescibacteriota > Doudnabacteria > UBA920 > UBA920 > JAMDEL01. The sequence continues at coordinate 2,725 of JAMCYA010000002.1, read as the reverse complement.
ACCGATGATAATAAAAAGCATTCAGTCATTATCCACGACGTGCAGTACCACTTTCTGAAGTCTCATCCCATCCACGTAGACTTCTTTGAAGTGAGCATGACTGAAAAACTCAAGGCTTCCATTGTGCTGGAATACAAAGGTGAGTCCAAAGCCGTCAAAACTTTGGGCGGCGTACTGATGAAGCTTTTGAACAATGTGGAAGTTGAATGTCTGCCCAGTGACTTACCCCACAGCATTGAAGTGGATATTTCCCACCTCGACACTTTTGAGAACTCCGTGCACATCAAAGATTTGAAGGTTTCTCCCAAAGTAAAAATCCTCAATCCCGCGGAAGAAACCGTGGCCAAGGTCCAGCCCCCGCGCAGCGTGGAAGCTGAACTGACCAGCACTGTTTCCGAAGCAGACAAGGTGGCGGAAGTGATTGCCGCATCAACCCAGAAGAAAGAAGAAACCGAAGACAGCGCAGGAGAGGCTAAAAAATAGTTTGTTTATAAACCCCTCCTTCAAAAGAGGGGTTTTAAAATAATGAAACAAAAACTTTTAAAACCGGTTATCACCAACGAGAAATTAATCGCGGCGCTGGCTGTTATTTTTGCGGTTGTTATTTTCGCTTTTTTCAGAATCTTCTTCTACCAGGGCGCGTATGGCAACCCGCGCCAGGCCTTGCTGCAAATGCCGGAGGCGGATAATGCGGCGCAAACGTCCGGACAAGGGGCGGAAGGACGTCGGTTTGGAAAAAACGCGGAAGTGCGGATACCCATACTGCTTTACCGCCACATCGGGCCGGTGGCAAAAGACGCGGACGCCCTGCAAAAGGACCGGACAGTCAGTCCGGAAAATTTTGAGCTCCAGGTGGCTTGGCTGAGAGGACAGGGCTACGAAAGCGTAAGCCTCAGCGATTTACTGGAACATTTCAACAACCAAAAACCTTTGCCCCAAAAAGCAGTCGTGTTCACATTTAACAACGGCTATCAGGACACGCTGGCCTATGCCCCGCCCACTTTAAAAAAATACGGTTTTACGGGTGATTTCGGGGTCGTTACCCAGTTTCCCGGCATTGCTGTGGGCGAGAGTGCTTACGCTTCCTGGCAAAACTTACGCCAAGCTAAAAGCCAAGGCATGGAAATCGTGTCCCAAACCCAGGATAATTTTGACGGCACGGACAAAAAATACGATAATGGCTTTATTCTCAGAAACCTATCCGACTCCCAAAAAGACCTAAAAGCCAGCCTGAACCTTAACCTTCCCATCCTCATTTACCCATTTGGACACTATGATGCCCGCTATCTGGGCCTGGCCCGGCAAGCCGGATTTTCAATGGGCCTTACGGAAAAAAGCGGCACACTCATCCAAGCCGGCAGCCTGATGGAAATCCCCAGGCTCGAGGTACACGGCAACGACAGCCTGGAGACTTTCCAAAAATTAATCCAAACTTCCGATGCCAAATAAAAAAATGCTCATACTGGGTTCCGCGGCGGTAATTGTAGCCTTGGCCGCGGCTGGTTTGTGGTATACAAAAAAGCACGCGGTTGCGGGAAACCCGCAGGTTAAATCGCAACCCGCACAGGAAGAAAATCTTACATACGAAGCCAAATACCAGACCGAGGAAGTTAAACCCTTGCCTGTGCCCCCGCCGCACCGCAGCCTCAAGCTGCCTATTCTCATGTACCACCATATTGGCGAACCGCCGCCCAATCCGGGCAAGATCCGCGAAGACCTGACTGTCAGTCCGGAAAATTTCCAGCAGCAGGTTCAGTGGCTGAAAGACCATGGCTACCAAAGCATAAAATTTTCCGAACTCTACCAGTATTCGCTGGGACAAGTCAGCTTGCCCAAAAAACCCGTTATTATCTCCTTTGACGACGGCTACCAGGATGTGTTTGACAACGCGATACCCGTCCTGCGCCAGGCTGGCATGACCGGCAGCTTTGCCATTATCACCCAATATCCGGCCACCCACAGCGGCACCAATTTTTACGCAAACTGGGACGAAATAAAAGCCGCCCAGGACTTGGGCATGGAAATCGTCTCCCACACCCAGGACCACTTTGACGGCAAAAACCCCAAATACAGCGCAGCTTTTATTGCCAATAACCTGGCGGGTTCAGTGTCAGACATTAAAGACCACCTGGGCTTTACAACCCACACGCTTATTTACCCCTACGGCCGCTACACGCCGCAGTACCTTGAGCTGGCCAAAAAAGCCGGCTTTACGCTGGGTATCACCGTCCATGCCGGCAACACGGTAGATTTGGACAACCTTATGGAAATCCCGCGCGTCCATACTTCCACCATCACCGTGGCGGTGCTGCCGGAACTGGAAGAAAAAGACTATGCCATTGACCCCAAGGACCTGAAAATTGAGGCCACCACCTCTTCGGGCCACGGCGGCCAGTCGGTTAATACGACCTACAGTGCCATCCGCATCGTGCATATTCCCACCGGCATTACCGCCCAGTGCCAGGATGAACGCAGCCAGGCGCAGAACAAGGAAAAAGCCCTGGCCGTCATCCGCGCCCGGGTGGCCGCGCACTACCAGGAAATTGAGGACAAAAAAATCCGCAGCCTGACTAAGAGCCAGATTGGCACGGGCGACCGGTCGGAAAAAATCCGTACTTACAATTTTCCCCAGGACCGCGTAACCGACCACCGCATTAACCAGAACTTCAACCAGATTAACCTGATTATGGAAGGCGAACTTTCGCCGCTGATTATTGCCCTGCAA
>JAMCYA010000001.1 GCA_023473845.1 Patescibacteria group bacterium | reverse complement strand
GACCCAAACCCATAAATTCAAAATCGCATCCGGCTTGCCCTCCAAGGCTTGTTTCAGGCCTTCCTCGCCGTCAGGCGCAACCAACACTTCATAACCGGCCTGGGCCAGATTGTCATGCATAATGTGGCGCAAAGAATCATCGTCTTCAACTATAAGAATTCGCTTGTTTTCCATAAAAACTCTGGGGGTTAATCCTCTCTCCCTAACATTATAGCAAAAATGCAAAAAAGGTAAATTGCTCCGTAGTACTCCGTCTCTCGGACTATTCACTGACCCGGTACCCGGTTTTTTCGATAATTGCTTTCAGCTGCGGCAAAGAAATTGCCCCGTCATCGTACTTCACCACGGTTTCCTGGCGCGCATAATTAGTTGTTGCTTCCTTTACGCCCGGTGCATCTTCCAGTTCGCCGTCAATATTCATAGCGCAGGAAGTGCAGTGCATGCCGCTGATTTTGAATTTATGGGTTTGGGTCATGTTTTAATCAACTACATTAATGACGCCTTGGTACATGCCCATGCTGCAGGAAAAAGTAATCTGACCCGGAGAACTGGGGGCTGTAAAAGCCACGGTTTCACTCTGGCCGGGCCGGACCACTTTCTGGATCCCGAGTCTGGGAATGGTAAAGGCCTGGGCGCAGCTCCAGCCGTCTTTGTTGACCAGATTCAACTTTACCGCGCTGCCGGCCTTAACTGTAAAATTCCTGGGGCTGTACCCATTATTGCTAATCTCAATTGTCTGCTCGCTGACCGCAGCCTGAACGTTGCCCGCCGAACCACCTGAGCCCTCTGCCCCGCAATAAGCCACGGAACAAAAACTGGCCCGGACCAGGCTGCCTAAAGTTGTCTGGCTGCCGGCCAAAGCCACGGCATTGTTGATGTTAAAAATTGCCAATAAAATTATTGCCCAGGCCGCGACTTTTAAAAACTTTTTATGGAGCGCATCGCTAAGCCGCGCCGCGAAATAACCCAGAATAAAAAATACCGGCGTGGTGCCAAGGATAAATGCAAACATAACCGAAGCGCCCAACAGCGCACTGCCGGTGCTCACTGCCAGGGCCATCATGGCCTGGGTCGTGCCGCAGGGAATAAAAATAGTAAAGGCACCTAAAATTGCGGGGGCGAACAGGCTGCCGCTTTTGGACTGGCTGCGCACCCGCTTCGTCAAAAATTTGGGCGGCTGGATGATAAAATAGCGGAAAAAAGGATGCGCGTCCACCAAAGCCAGCGCCGTGCCAATCATAAACAGCGAAACCGCAATTTGCAGTACTACCTGGGCGGTAATGGAAAGCTTGAAAAAAGAACCCAGCGCGCCCAGCAGAAAACCCAGCACGGTGTAAGCCGCCAGTTTTGCCAGCACAAAAGACAAAATCGGCAGCGCATGGCCCGCTTTCAGCCGGTCCTTCAGTTTTTCCTTCATGCGCTCTTCTTCGCGCTGGGCAATGGTCGAGGCCAAAAGCCCGCCCTGCACAGCCAGGCAAGTCAGTCCGCCGGTTAACAGGCCGGTTAAAAATATCACAAGGAGGTTGAAGTCTTTCATATATTTATTATATCAGATTATATTTTTATTCGTTTTAATCTAAGTGAATTGCCCACCACTGAAACCGAACTTAAGGCCATGGCCGCGCCGGCAAAAACCGGATTCAATAACCAGCCGAACAACGGATAAAACAGGCCCGCTGCCAAGGGAATGCCGACCAAGTTATAAATAAAAGCCCAAAATAAATTTTGTTTTACGGTTCGGACAGTAGCGCGGGCCAGCCGGATTGCCCCAAGCAGCCTGGCTAAATCCCCATGCAATAGAGTAATATCTGCGGACTCGATGGCCACATCCGTGCCCGTGGCCATAGCCACGCCCACATCCGCCTGGGCCAGGGCGGGCGCATCGTTAATCCCATCCCCGGCCATGGCCACCACGCGGCCTTCGCTTTGCAATTCCTTAATCCTTATCGCCTTGTCCTGGGGCAGCACCTGGGCAAAAACTTTTTCAATACCCAGTTGCTGGGCAATAAATTTCGCGGTATTTTCATGGTCACCGGTAGCCATTACCACTTCTACGCCCAATGCTTTCAAGTGTTTTACCACTTCCGCGGTGTTTGCTTTCAAACTGTCGCTGATTGCCAAAACGCCAACCGTTTCTTTACCCCTTGCGACCACAACAGGCGTTTTACCTTCCAAGGTTAATTTTTCTAAAATAGCTTCATCCGTTTTCGCGCCCTGCTCACCTGCAAATTTCGGACTTCCTATAAAATACTCCTCGCCCGAAATTTTTCCATACACGCCCCGGCCTTCAAAATTTTTAAAATCCGCAACTGACAGCAATTCCAAACCAAGTTCTGCGACTTTTTTAACCACTGCCTCGGCCAATGGATGCTCGGATTTTTTTTCCAAAGAAGCCGCAATCTGCAAAACCTTATTTTCAAGCTGTTTGTCCCGGCCTGCTACAGCCACAACTTCAGCAACCGTAGGCTTGCCAATTGTCAAAGTGCCGGTCTTGTCCACCACCACCGTATTAACGCTTTTTAACTTTTCCAGGCTTTCCGCATTTTTTATGAGTATACCTGCGCCCGCACCCTTGCCCACGCCCACGATAATAGCCGTGGGGGTTGCCAGGCCGAGAGCACAGGGGCAAGCTATGACAAGCACGCTTACAAAACATAACAGCCCCAGAGACAAGCTCTGAGAAAAAGGCATAAACCGGCTGCCAACGGCCAGCCAGGCCACCAAAGAGGCAAAGGCGATCACCAAAACCACGGGCACAAAAACCGCGGAAATCCGATCGGCCAGATTCTGGATTGGCGCTTTGGTGCCCTGTGCGGTCTGCACCATCTGGACAATCTGCGAAAGCAAGGTTTCGCCGCCTACTTTTGTAGCCTCAAAAACAAAAGAACCGTGGCGGTTAACAGTCCCGCCCACAACCATGTCTCCGGACTTAACGTTTTTTGGCATGAACTCACCCGTAACCATGGAATCGTCTATGGACGAAGCGCCTTCCAAAATCCGGCCGTCCACAGGCAGCTTAGCCCCGGGCTTTACCACTATTTTGTCTCCGACTTTCACCTGGGCAATGGGCACTTCCACTTCTTTGCCGTCTTTCAACACCAACGCGGTCTTTGCTTTAATGCTT
>JAMCYA010000024.1 GCA_023473845.1 Patescibacteria group bacterium | reverse complement strand
TGTTTTCTCCTTCTGGCGGTGGCAACTGGTACGCAGACAATCACCTTCACTCCGTACACGGTCGGCCGTTACCACATCCGCGCAGGCAGGGTTACTATCAGCCCGCTCGTGGTCACGGACCGCTATGGCGCGTTCCTGATCAACGGCTCTGTGGACCTGTCACGCGGTGCGGTCTCTTCGGCTGATGCCACGGCCCGCACCCGGGCTCAGCAGGCAGCCACCAAGGCTGACGCGGCCATGAACCGCGTGACCACCACCGAGAAGTCGGTGGGGACCCTCAGCGACCAGATCAAGGCCATCGCCGCCGCTCACGACCAACTGGAGCAGCGCGTCTCCGCTCTGGAAAGCCGGCCGGCCCCCCGGGTCGACCTGGCTCCTTTGGAGCAGCGCGTTGCCAGCCTCGAAGCTGAGCTGGCGCGGGTGAAGGCCACGGCCAACACCGCGCTCTCAACGGCGCAACAGGCTGATGCTAAGGCTACCGACGCCAACACCCGGTATGAGGAGATGGGGCTTGCCCGGTTTAAGACCGGCCTGTTCCGTTCCAAGACCGTGGTCGAGGCCGTTGAAGACGCCAAGGCCAAAGCCGCAAAGCAGTAAGTAGCACTACAATCGCCGTTCCCCGCACGCCTGTAAAAAGGCCGGCGGGGGACACACATCCGAAGAAAGGGCCGGCCTCACAGCTTGCCCTTTTTTCCATACCTGTTTTTTATTTTGGTCAACCGAGTCACATATGTGACAAATGTGCTAATTTTAGTTGGATTTTGGCAAGGCAAAAGAAGTGGGTTGTTTTTTTAAAAACCAACCGTTTATGCTATAATTAATTTAAATTAAGCCAAAAATTAAGCATTGGAAACAAAAATATGAACCCTTCATTAACCTCCGCGCAATATGTTGAAGATTTTTTGCAGGCGTTGCTAACCGAAGCTGGTATGGACACGGTTTCGGCCGAAGTCAAAGAACAGATGCTGACGGACTTAAGAGCCCGTTTGCAGGATCGGCTGTTCGGCACCATTGTTATGAATTTGAGCGATGGCAAGCTTACCGAATTCCGCGAATTGGTGGACAACGGCGGCTCGCAGGATGAATTGGAAAAATTTGTAGATGCCAATGTGCCCAATTCGGCTGAAGTCTTTGCCCAGGCCATGATGACTTTTCGTAGCGATTATTTAGGCTTACAGGAATAAGCCTTTTTATTTTACCCAAATTAACTTTGCCCACTATGCCAGAAGGAGAAAACAGGGTTATTTTGTCTTCCGACCTGAAAACCAGCGGTAGCCGCGAACAGAGACAGGAGGGGAAAGAACAACAAAAAGAAAAATTGAAAACGCGGGAATACTTGGACCGGGCGGTTTTGGAATTGAAAAATTTGCTCAAAGACTTGCCCCGGGATTCCAAAGAAGGCCAACGTGCAGAGCATACCCTTAGGGCGGTGGAATGGGCTGTGGGGAATTTGGGAAAAAATGGCGCGGGTGAAGGCAAATACCGCTTGGAAATGAAAGACCACGAAGGCAAGCCGGCCAAGTGGCCGGATGGCAGTCCGGCAGTGCAGGATGAAGGCGTGCCCGTGGATGAGCTGATTGATTTGCTGAAAGGCCGCGCCCAAGAGCTGAATACTGAAGTCAGAAAAAAAGACAGCGTCAAAAAGAAAAAGCAAGCAATGGATGCACTGTGGGAACGGTATAATTTGGCGCACGAGGTGGATTTAAAAGACCAGACGCATGATAAGGCCTGGGTGTACAGCCAGTGGGAGCAAGCCAAAAAGGCCTATGAGGCTGCCCAGGAAGCCTATGAATTGGGTTATGATGCCAAAGGCAAAGAGCTGGACGAACTGGCCGGGGAGCTTTACAAGCGGAGCGAAACCCATTTTCAGGCGCATTTTAGTCACGAGCTGCCTTTAAGTAAGGAAGAGTCCGACAAGCAGAATGTGCGCACCACCCATGAGGCATATTTAATTCACTACGACTACCGCAAAACCAAAAACAAAGATCAGGATTATCAGGCGGCCATGGATGCCATGGGTAATAGGAGAGAATTGAAGATGGAAGAAGTTGGGGAGACAAAGCAGGAAGACGAGAAGAAGCAGGAAGAAATAAAAAAAGACGAGGAAGAAAAAAAGAAAAAGGAACAGGAAGAAGGCGGCAAGGATAAAAAAGAAGTCGTCGTGCCAGAGCGTGTGGCAATTGTTAATGCCGAAGCGCAGGTGGAGCTTTTGGCCCGTAAGCGCGCCAACGAGAGGCTGACAGAAATGTTCAATGGCGCCGGACGGCTTAAAAAAATGTGGTATCGCGCCTGGGAAGAAGGCTACCGCCAGCAGCTTATTGACGAAGAGCGCAAGAAAATTTTGGGCGAAGGCAACAAAGCCAATTGGCTAAAGCGCAAGCTGTTTGGGGCAAAGGAGTTTGATGCCACGGGCAAGAAAAATTTGTTTGCCGGTGCGGAAATGGAAGCAGGAAGAAAAGAAAGCGAAAACAAAGCCGAACTTGGCGCCTTAGCCGAGCGTTTTTCCAAAGGTTACATTAAAGAATCGGAAGGCGAACAAAAAGAGCAGCTCCAAGACCCCGAATTCAACAGCCAACTCAATGACTTGGTTTTTAAATATGTGGAAGGCGGAGTATCGGACGAGGAATTTGAAAAGCAGAAAGATGAGATGATTGCGGCCATCGGCAAAAAATATCCGGACAGTTTTGCGGCCGGCAAATTGACAGCTGACAACTTTTTGGAGGCGGCGCGGGAGTTTAAGAAAATCCACGAGCATTCCAAAAAGCTGGCCCGGGTGGATATAAATTTGGGCATAGATTTAGGCAATGCCAAACAGGATATAAAAACCCAAGCCAACCTTAAGTGGATGGATAGGATGATTGCCAAGCTCCAGAAATATCCCGGTATCGGCCATGTGTTTACTCCGGGCAGCGTAGGGTTTGGCGTTTCCGTAGGCGGATATTTATTAAAAAAACCTTTGTATTTTTTGGGCGGCGCAGCGGGTGCGGGCGGCATCTTAGGCGGCATGCGGCGCAATTTTGAGCAGAAGCGCGATTTGGAAATGCATCGCATTGAAGCGGCTATGGGCAATAAAATTGCGGACTATGGACCGGCAGCCAAGCGCCGCCAGGAAATGGAAAAATACGTGCACGAAATGAAAAATGCTTCCGAAGTGAGCGCGGAATTGGCGAGTTTGCGCGCAGCTTTCGAAGCCGGCAACCCCCACCACTTC
>JAMCYA010000027.1 GCA_023473845.1 Patescibacteria group bacterium | reverse complement strand
CCCGAAGAGCTGATTACCAAGCTCGACTCTCTGGCCGTGGACGAAGCCACGCGCCTGGCAGTGCGCAACCACGGGGGTGGCGTGGTTAACCATAATTTTTTCTGGAGCCTCATGGCGCCCCAAAAAGCCGTGGATGAAAAACTGGTGCAGGAAATCGGCACAATCTTCGGCTCTCTGGAAGAGTTTAAGAAAAAATTTACGGACGCGGCCTTAAAGCAGTTCGGCAGCGGCTGGGCTTGGCTGTCCCGCATTCCGGGTGACGGCCTGGAAATCTATTCCACCGCCAACCAGGACTCGCCCTTAACCCGCGGCCACACCCCGATAATCGGCTTGGACGTGTGGGAACACGCCTACTACCTGAAATACCAAAACCGCCGCCAGGAATACATCGAGAACTGGTGGAAAGTGCTCAAAGTTCTCCCCTAACTCGCCTGGCAACAAAAAAACCGGCTGGTGTGCACCAGCCGGTTTTAAAATCCAACGATTATTTGCTTTTCTTGTTCTTCCGGACGCGGGGTTGGTTGTCCTGACGGCCGCGCACATAATAAAGCTTGGCTTTAGCCACCACGGTCGGCTTCATAACTTCCAGCTTGGCAATATTGGGAGAATGGAGGGGAAAAATTCTTTCCACGCCCACGCCATGTGAAATTTTGCGGACCATAAAAGAAGCATTCACGCCGGTGCCGCCCTTACGGGCAATAACCAGACCTTCAAAAATCTGAATGCGCTCCTTACCGCCTTCTTTAATGCGCTGGTGGACCTTCACGGTGTAACCGGGCTTGAAGTCGGGCAGGGTCTTAAGCTGCTTTTCGGAAACATGCTTTACAATTGGCATTTTATAATGTGTTAACTATCTTACTATTTAAACGCTTGAGAAACTCTTTCAAATCATCGGCCAGTTCGCTTTCGGCTTCAATCCAGGTTTCGTCCGGCAGCCTGACTTCAATCTTTTTGGCGTGCAGGAACTGCCGCGCCAGGCCTTTGACTTTCGCTTTCTTGCCGCCATAGAGTTCATCGCCAACGAGCGGATGGCCCAAGGAAGCCAAGTGAACGCGAATCTGATGCGTCCTGCCTGTATGCAATTTTACCTTAATCAGGCTGTAAAAGTCAAGTGTTTCCGGATTCTGCAGCTCTTCTATAACCCGATATTCGGTCAAAGCGGGCTTGGCATCAGCCGCGGGTTTTGCAGCCATTTTCCTAAAGTCCTGCTCGTTTTTGCCAATCGGAGAGTCAATGCTGCCCATTGGCTTTGCCATCCGCCCCAGCACCAAAGCCAAATATTCTTTCCTGACTTTTCTTTGCGCAAACGCGTCTTTCAGGTACTCGTACATTTCAGGCGTCTTGGCCACCAGGATTACCCCGCTGGTGTCCTTGTCCAACCGGTGCACGATGCCCGGCCTGTGATCTTCGCCCACTACGCGGATATCCTTAAAATGGAACAATAAAGCCGAAGCTAGGCTTTCGCCCTTAAACCCCGCACCCGGATGCACCACCAGGCCCGCGGGCTTGTCGATAACCAAAAGCCCGTGCTGATTGTATAAAACTTTCAAAGGCAGGTTTATGGGCTTCAGCACCCCATTGTCTACAATTGGCTCATTGTATTCCAGCCGGTCATTGAGGCGGACCACAAATTTGGCCTCAAAAACCTTGCGGCTGTTAACCTCGACCCGGCCGGCTTCAATGTCGCGCTGGATTTGGGAGCGGGAGACGGCGGGCAGCGCCTGGGCCAGATATTTATCCAGCCGGGTTTTCAATTCCTCAACCTTAAGCTTGTGCTGCGGCATAGAATTAAAGGACGTTGGTTTTTTTAAAAATATCCGGTCGGCGTTTTTCCGTTCTTTTAATAGCTTCGCTTAAGCGCCAGGCTGCAATTTTCTGGTGGTTGCCTGAAAGCAAGACTGCGGGCACAACCAACTTTTTTTTGCCGGCTTTCAGAGTTTCCGGCTTGGTGTACTGGGGGTATTCCAGCAGGCCTTCGGCAAACGATTCCTTGTCCGCGGATTCATCTTTGCCCAAAATACCCGGCCTCAGACGCATAACCGCCTCGCTTAAAACCAGCGCGGGCAGCTCCCCGCCCATAAGTACGTAGTCGCCAATGGAAAGCTCTTCGTCCACAAACGACCTAACCCGCTCGTCAAACCCCTCGTAACGGCCGCAGACCAAAACTAGGCTGCTGTAGCGGGCAAGCCGCTGCGCATCTTTTTGAGTAAACGGTTTACCTTGAGGGGAGAGCAAAATAACCCTCTGCATTTTTCGGGCAGCGGGATTTTTTTGTTTTAACCGATTAATGGCCCGGTAGAGCACATCGGGCCTGAGCACCATACCTACTCCCCCGCCATACGGCCGATCGTCCACGGTCTGGCGCGTCCCCAGGCCAAAACTCCTTAAATTAACCGCTTTCAGGTCCAGAAGCCGTAGTTTAACCGCTCTTTTGACAATACCAAAACTTTCCACGAAGTTTTCCACAAATCCCGGAAACAGCGTCACAATTTTTACGGACAATTTTTTAGAAAATTTGGGCATATAGTTTTGAAATAACCCCGCGCCCGTAAACACGGGTCAGGCGGGGTTATTTAACTTCTCAAGCTTTAGAGCTTAAAGTCGTCAATCGCATCGCTGCCAGTATCGGCGCTTTCGCCATGGCTTTCTTCTCTGCGAGGGCCGCGGTGGGAACCTTCGGGTTCGTAAATCTTCAGGTTCACGCGGGCCTTGTGCTTGGCGCCGACGACGCGAAGCAAGGTGCGGATAGCTTTCGCCGTTTGGCCCATGCGGCCGATTACTTGGCCCATGTCCTGCGGGTTTAAGTGCAGCGTAATCAATACGCCCATCTCATCAACCACGCGCTCGGTCTTCACATCTTCAGGATGGTCAACCAAAGCCTTGACGACGAATTCCACAAACTGTTGGTCTTGTTCCATATAAGCAAAACAGTTTTTCTGATAGCATCTACTTGTTTTCAGCTTCCGCCCAGCCCGCCACCGAAGCTCCGGCAGCTGAAAGCGCGCCTGCTACAGAGGCAGCGCCTGCGGAAAACCAGCCTGCGGCTTAAGTGAAATCTTCAAAACCCTGCGCTAGCGCAGGGTTTTTGTTTTCTTGACCGCGGGATTTGATAGCGGGTATAATATACGTGATAGCCGTAAGCTTAAGCAAAGGTCGAAGCTGAAAACAAGTAGATGCTATCAGAAAAACTGTTTTGCTTATATGGAACAAGA
>JAMCYA010000006.1:12729-17335 GCA_023473845.1 Patescibacteria group bacterium | reverse complement strand
TATGTAAAAAAGACGATTTTTTTCGTCCTGCGACAGCTTGTCGATTAAGACTGAGAGGTTGTCCAAGACTTCTGCTGTATCGTTGCTGGTGTCAAAAATTAGTTTATAGCCGGCTGCAGTTTCAGCTTCCACGTCAGGGTTGGTCGAAGGGTAGATATCGTAAGCAGAAACTGTGGAATGGCAGACTTCGGGGATTTTTTGCTGCAAGGTTCTGATTAGTTCTAGGCTGGCCGGGGGCAGCGGTTTGTCTTGGCTAAGGTCTTCCGTAGTTTTGAGTACGACCAGGGTGTTGTCCGGCGTGGTACTGCCGGCAAGTGTGCTTAAATAACGCCCGTCGTTGGAAAACAGCATCTTGGCATCTTTGGTTTCCACTAAGGCGAACTCGCGCCGCTCGGTCAGCCGAATAACCAGCCGATTGGGCCAGACTTTTTTTACTGAATCTACGGAAATAATCCAAGGGTCTTTGGCCAGCTCCTGTTTTAGCTTGCCGCTGTTCAAAAGCAGCAGGTTTTTTTGCGGCCAAGCTCGGCTGGAACTCAAGAAGGAAGCCACAATATCTTCGTGCTGCTGTTTGTGCACCAGGTTATCCCCGGTAATCTGTACGGATTTGATAAACAAAAAGTTGGGAATAAAAACCAGGTAAACGAGCAGGCAAAAAGCCAGCAGGGTGAGGAATTTGGACAGCCTGCTGCCCAGGCCGATTTTTTCCAAGAGAATGGCGGTCTTGGTTTCCGGCAGCTGGCGGGCCGGACGCTTATACTGCCGGGCTTTTTCCAGCTCCCGCTTGAAATGCAGGTTACGGTACCTAATTTTTTTGCGTCCGGATTCAAACATCAGCTATTTTGCCAAAATTACGTCTTTGCCTATGTATGGTTTCAGAATGTCAGGGACTAAAATACTGCCGTCTTTTTGCTGGTAGTTTTCCAGAATGGCAATGAGGATGCGGGGGCTGGCAATAACCGTATTGTTGAGGGTATAGGCGAACTTGGTTTTGCCGTCACTGCCCTTGTATTTGATGTTCAGGCGCCGCGCCTGCCAGTCGGTCAGGTTGGAGTCGGAGTGGGTCTCCCCGTAGTTTTGCCTGGAAGGCATCCAGGTTTCAATATCGTACATTTTATATTTGCCCGCGCCCATATCCCCGGTGCAGATGTTGAGCACGCGGTGGGGCAATTTTAAGTCCATCAGCATTTCTTGGGCGATTTCGCGCAAAGCTTCCAGCCACTTGTCGCCCTCGATTACGTCGGCTTTACAGACAATCACCTGCTCGACTTTCATGAATTCGTGTACGCGGTATATGCCCTTCGTGTCTTTGCCGTAACTCCCGATTTCTCCCCTAAAGCAGCTGGAAATGCCGCACATTTTTACCGGCAGCTCCGATTCTTCAAAAGTTTTATCAGCCACGTAGGCAAGCAGGTTGGGTTCGGATGTTCCGGAAAGGTACACGGGTTCCGTAATGCCTTTTTGCAAATCTTCCTCGGTCATCACCTGATACTGGTCGGCGCGGCCGAACGGAAAGTGCCCGCTGCCGTAGAAGGCAAACGATCGGCCCAGAACCGGCGGAGCCATAAGAGCAAAGCCTTTTTCCTGCATTTTTTTCAGCGCATGCCAAAGAATGCCGTAGTGCATGAGCACCGCCTCGTTTTTCAGGTAGTACCCTCGAAAGCCCGCGGTTTTTACACCCGCTTCTGTGTCCAAAAGGTCGAGGGCTTTGGCCAGGGCCATATGGTCTTTAATCTCAAAGTCAAATTTGGTTGGAATGTTCTTTACTTTGTCAGTTTCCTTGGGGTCCACGTGGCCCAAAGCCGGCGACCAGTAGCTCCAGGGCACATTGCCGCTGTCGTCTTTGCCGATCGGGGTTTCCGGACTGGGAATGTTCGGCACCAAGTACATCAGTTCTTCGTATTTGACCAGCACAGCCCGCAGTTTTTCCTTGAGTTCATTCGCCCTCAGGTCCACCTCTTTCATTTCCAGCAATTTGATTTTTTTCTCTTCAGCGGAGAGCTTGGGGATTTCTTTGGACACCTGGTTTTTGGTAGCCTGCAGGCTTTCGCTTTCCGTGGTTAAAGCGCGCCGCTGTGCGTCCAAATCAAGCAGTTGGTCCACATCGAGGTTGATGTTTTTGTTCTGGACCGCTTTTTTTACCTTGTCGGTGTTTTCCCGGATAAATTTAATGTCGAGCATGGAAGTCTTGTTAAGTGTTAAGTAGGGGCATAATTTCTTTTGACTTGGACGGCAGTTTGAGTTTGATAATTTCTTCGGGTGAAAGTTTAGTTTTCATGGATAAGCAGGGGCTTGAATTGTTCAAAGGCCACGCGCCGGTGGTTGTATTCTAGATTTTCTTCCGGGGTGAGCGCCTCGTAGTATTTTCCGTTGGCGTCCAGTATAAATAGCGAGTCCCAGGGGTAATCGGGTGTGAAGGACGCCGTGTATACTTGGTCCGTAAAGGTGCCAATAATTTTGCCTTCAGCCAGCTGCGCTTGGCCGTTTATGTAGAGCGCCAGTACGGCCCGCATTTGTCCGCGTCTCTGTTTTTGGGGTATGGCCTTTATTTTTTCGACAATAAAGTTAAAATAGTCTTTGCCTTGTATTCCCGGGCCGGCCCAGCGCTTGGTCTTTACGCCCGGCTCCATGTTGTAAAATGGAATTTCGATGCCGCTGTCATCCGCCAGCGTGGGCAAGCCGCTAAGCCGGCCGTAGAATTCCGCTTTGGCCTTGGCGTTGGCTTCAAAAGTGTCGTGCGTTTCCTCGAACTCTTCGGTAATGCCGACATCCTTTAAGTTCACGGCCACCAGCCCCCAATTCCTGCAAAAAGACTGATAGTCCTCCAGTTTGCCTTGGTTGAATGTTGCAATCAGCAGCTTCATGCTATTTTTGCTTTTTCATAGGCGGGAAAATCACGGTTTCCCTAATGGGCCGGTCAGTCAAAAAGGCAAACAGGCGCTGCGAAACCCCGAAGCCTGCGGCTGGCGGCATGCCGTATTCCATAGCTTCCAGATAATCAAAGTCAATAAATTGCGCTTCCTTGTCCCCTGCTTCGCGCCGCTGCATCTGTTCTTCAAAACGCGTGCGCTGGTCTGTGGGGTCATTGAGTTCGCCAAACCCCTTGCCCAGCTCTGTGCCGTAGGCGATAATCTGCAAACGCTGCACCAACTTGGGGTCGCGCGGGTCTTTTTTTGCCAAAGGTTCCAGCTCGACCGGTTGGTCGACCAGGAACACAGGCTTGCCCGAGGGGATAACTGACCTGACCGTCTTAAAAATGGTGTCAATCAGCTTGGCGCGGTGTGCGGCAGGCTCGTATTTAATCTTTTTTTCGTCCAAATATTTTTGCAAATCAGCATCATCAGCCAGTTCCAGGTCAATACCCGTGTGTTCCTTAAAGAGTTTGACGTAGCTGACTCTTTCCCATTGCCCGCTCCAGTCGCAGGTGATGCCCCGGCTGGTAATGGTCAGTCTGCCGAAAGTTTCCTGGATAACATACTGGTACATTTCCTGGAGGAAGTCCATCAGTTTTTCAAAATCGCTGTAGGCCCAGTAAAATTCCATTTGCTCCATTTGCGTGTAATCCTGCAAGTGCTCGGTATCAATGCCTTCGTTGCGGAAAATCCGGCCAATCTCGAAAACTTTTTCATAGCCTGCCACCAGCATTTTTTTCAAAGGGAGTTCCAGGCTGATGCGCAGATAAAAATCACGGTCCAAGGCGTTGTGGTGCGTCACGAAGGGCTCCGCCTCGGCTCCGCCCGGAATTGCCTCCAGGATGGGCATTTCCAGCTCTAGGAAACCTTTCCTGACCAGGAATTCCCGCATCTTTGCCCAAAATTGGTTCTTTTTTACGAACAGCTCCTTGGTTTCGGGGTTAAGTAAAATATCCAAATAGCGCTGGCGCAAGCGTGTTTCCTCATCTTGCAAACCATAGTGCTCGCTGGGCAGGGGCAGCAGGCTTTTGGCCAAGAGCTTGTAGCTCTTTGCCTGCAAAGTCTTTTCCTGGGTCTTGGTAAAAAAAAGCGTGCCGCTAACCTGGATAAAGTCGCCGATATCGGCGTAATCCAAAAGCGACTTAAACGCTTCCGCACCTAAGTTGTCAGACTTGAACAGCACCTGAATTTTGGCCGTCCCGTCTTCCATATGGGCAAAAATAAGTTTGCCCATATCTCGAAAACTTTTTAACCGCCCGACCAGGGTAATTTCCTGGGTTTGCAAAGACTCGAACGAGTCCAGGGCTACCTGGTTGGTGTGGGTGCGCTCGCAAGCCGAAGGATATGGATCAATGCCCGCCTGTTTTAGGGCCTCAAGCTTATTTTTGCGCGCAATGATAATGTCTTCAAGTCTTTCGCTCATGTATCGAAACGTTAAAAGTCATGGAAATGCTCATTTATTATAACAAAAACCGCCTATTTTTACAAAGGCGGTTTTATTCAAAAACTTACTCAATGCTGATGATTTCGTAGTTCATTTCCCCGGCCGGGGCGCTAATCTGGAACTTTTCCCCGGTTTTTTTACCAAGCAGGGATTTGCCTACTAGTGATTCGTTGGAGATTTTGCCTTCCTTGGGGTTGGCTTCGTTGGAACCCACAATGGTGTACTTTCTCTCCTGGCCGTTGATTTTTAC
>JAMCYA010000006.1:0-12719 GCA_023473845.1 Patescibacteria group bacterium | reverse complement strand
GGCGAACTCAATGACCCCACAGACCAGCGCACGCGTTTTGAAGAACAGATGCAGCGGCGCGAAGCAGGGGACAAGGAAGCGCAATTTATTGCGGTGGCTGCCGGTGCTGATAATCTCCGCGTTCTTGATAATGTCTTCTATTTCCTGGATACGGCCTTCAATAAAGCTCTGCTCCTCACGCGCCTGGGCGTAATCGGCGTTCTCGCTTAGGTCGCCGTGTGCTGCGGCTTCACGGATGCGCTCAATGACTTCTTTGCGTTTGTCATTGACCAGCGTCTTTAGTTCCTGGTTAAGTTTTTCCAAACCCTCGGGGGTCAATAAATATTTTTTAGACATTTTTATGCCGTTATTTTATGAGGCTTAGGCTGTATTCTACGCTTTTTTAAATTTAATGTCAAAGCCCCGCTTTCGTGTCTAAAAACCCGGATATTGTTAAATATCCAGGTTTTTAACGTTCTTGGCGTGGGTGGTGATAAAACGCTTTCTTGGCGCCACTTCGTCGCCCATTAGCACTTCAAAAATTTCACTTACTTTTTCCGCATCGGTAATTTTAACTTGAAGCATTACGCGGTTTTCGGGATCCATGGTCGTTTCCCACAGCTGCTCGGGGTTCATTTCACCTAAACCTTTGTAGCGTTGGATGGCGTACTTGACGCCGTCCAGGTTTCCGCCCGTAGTTTCTTCCACAGTAGACTCTTCAGCTGCCTCTGCTTCCGGTTCCGCGCCTTTGCCTTTGCCCAATTTAGTTTTTTTATTGGCTTTAACCTGGGCCACCAGCTCTTTTAAGACTTTATCCCTTTGTTCGTCGGAAAAAGCATATTCTGCGGTCTTGCCAACCTTCACCTGGTAAAGGGGCGGCTGGGCAATATAGAGGTGCCCGTCTTTGATAATATCAGGGAAGTAGCGATAAAACAGGGTGAGCAGCAGGGTGCGGATGTGCGCGCCGTCCACGTCCGCATCGGTCATAATAATAATGCGGTGGTAGCGAAGCTTGCTCATGTCGTAAAGTTCGCCGATACCCGTGCCAAAAGCTATAACCAAATTTTTTATTTCTTGGGAAGAGAGCATTTTATCCAAACGGGCCCTTTCCACGTTCAGAATTTTGCCGCGCAGCGGCAGGATTGCCTGGAAACGGCGGTCGCGGCCTTGTTTGGCGCTGCCACCGGCGCTATCGCCTTCTACAATATAGAGCTCGCACTTGGCCGGATCGGATTCCGAACAGTCAGCCAGCTTGCCGGGCAAGGCCAGGCCTTCCAGTACGCCTTTGCGGATGACTGAGTCGCGCGCAGCGCGGGCGGCCAGGCGGGCCTTGGCGGCCAAGACCACCTTTTCAATAATTTTGGCCGCGTCTCCCGGATGTTCTTCCAAGTGGATTTCCAAAGCTTCTCCCACAGCGGTTTCCACCGCAGTCCTGACTTCCGGGTTGCCCAGTTTGGCTTTGGTCTGGCCTTCAAATTGCGGGTTGGGCAATTTGACGGAAATGATGGCTGTCAGGCCTTCGCGCATATCCTCGCCCGTGAGTTTTTCCGACTCCTTAACGTAGTTGTTTTTCGTAGCGTAGTTGTTAATGGAGCGGGTTAGGGCCGTGCGGAAACCAGTGACATGCATGCCGCCTTCGGGGTTGTATTCGTTGTTGGCATAGGCTAAAACTCGCTCGTCGTAATCGTCGGTGTACTGAATTGCAGCTTCCACCATCACCTCGCCTACGACTTTGTTGATATAAACCGGCAGGTGTTTGGTTTTTTTATTGCGGTTAAGCTGCTTAATATAACTGACCAGCCCGCCTTCAAAGTAGTACTGGTAAGTCAGGCCAACCCGCTCGTCGGTAATGATGAAATGCAAACCTTTGGTCAGGTAGGCTTGGCTTCTTAGGTGCTCGAGTACGGTTTTGAGCTTAAACTCCACAGTTTCAAAAATGCTGGCATCGGGGTAAAAGGTGATCAGCGTGCCGGTCGGATCAGGGTCGTTCTTGTCCACTTTGCCGATAACTTTTACCGCGCCTTGCGGTTTGCCGATTTTGTATTTTTGTTCGTAAACTTTGCCATCAAGTTTCACCTGTGCAATCAGCAGAGTTGACAAGGCATTAACCACGGAAACGCCCACGCCGTGCAGACCGCCGGAAACCTTATAGCCCGAAGCGTCTCCGCCGAACTTGCCACCGGCGTGCAAAACCGTCAGTACTGTTTCCAAAGCCGATTTTTTTGTGGTTTTGTGTATGTCGACCGGAATGCCGCGGCCGTTGTCGACCACGGTTATGCCGCCGTCTTTTTGCAAGAGCACGCCAATTTTCGTGGCGTGGCCGGCCATGGCTTCGTCCACGGAGTTGTCAACAACTTCCCAGATTAGGTGATGAAGGCCGGTTTCGGATGTGGAACCGATGTACATGCCGGGCCGCTTGCGGACCGGCTCCAAACCTTCCAATACGGTAATGTTTTCCGCAGTGTAACTATTCGATTTCTTAAGCTTTTCTTCTTTTTTCGCCATGTTGTGGGTTGGGTTTTGCTAAAAATAAAACAGGAATTCCGGGGCGTTTTTGCCTTTGCCCAGGCTCCCGGGCCGCTTGCCGATTCCTGTCTTAATTTTAACACAATTTAGTATAAAATTCCAGAAGCACAACGCTAAAAATTTGTTGGATTTAAGGCTTATCCAAGAGAGTTTTTGTTATCTTAGCTCCGCGTTGTATTGTTTTTTGGTTTCCTCGTAAAGCCGGGCCTGCAAAGGCTCCACTTCCTCGGTTTTGAGCGTGCGGTCCGGGCTCCTGTAGATTACGCGATAAGTGTAGCTGGTCTTGCCCTCCCCGAATTTTTCTTTGTTTTCATATTTGTCCAGCAATTCCACCTGCTCCACCAGGTCTCCGCCAATTTCACGGATTAGGTCAAAGTAGTTATTGGGGACAAAGTCGCTGCTGACAATAAAAGAAATGTCGCGGGTAATCGGCGGGTATTTGCTTACTTCAACAAATTTTTGTCCCAAATTCAGCTGTTTTTTTACGCGCTCGTCATCCGACCATAACAGGCGGATGTCGGGCAGCTCCATGCTGGTGATTGCTAAACGTTCCAAGCCGAAGCCAAAGGCCCAGCCCGTGTAGTTTTTGGAGTCAATACCCAACTTCTCCAGAACACTGCCTTTAACCACGCCGCAGCCCACAACCTCCACCCAGCTACCGTTTATGTCAACTTCCATTTCCAGAGACGGGTCCGTGTATGGGAAAGTGTCTTTATTGAGGCGGTACTTGGCATTTTCACCAAACACGGCTTTGGCAATGTTGCCCAAGGCTTCTTCCAAATCGGTTTGGGTAATGGTTTTCTGCGACTTGGGAGCCAGGTACCAGCCGTCAATTTGGTGGAAAACGTTCATGTGCTTGCGGTCGATTTCGTCCTTGCGGTAAACTTTGCCAAAACTAAAACAGCCTACCGGCTTATTTTCCGCAATTCGTGCTTTTACGCCCGCATCCCTCAGGTAGTAATACCACATAATGGTAGTGTGGGTGCGCAAAATATTGCTGTCATCCACGTAGTAGGTGTCGGACTTGCTTCTTGCCGGATGGTCAGCGGGAAAATCAAACAAATCGAAGCTAATGTCTGCCGGGACAATTTCCGGTGTTTGGATGGTGTCCAGGTCTTTAAAATAGGCACTGGCAAGTATTCTTTTGACGATTTCCGCAATGGGGCTGCCGGGCGTCCTGGAAAGATCCGGCATGCTCAGGTAGCGCCTGATTCTCTGCGCCTCAAAGTCAGTCCGCTTTTCCAGCTCCTGTTTAAGGCGTTTCTCTTCCGTGGTATCGATAACAATATTGCTCATATGTTAGCCCGAATTTAGTCTTTAATGGCGTTATTTTATCATTTCGGGTGAAAATTGGCTACCCGGCTTTAGGTTTTTGCTAAGCAGAAGGATACCCGGTTCGGGGGTTTGGGATAAACCAAGTTCAAAGCCCGCACAAATCATTCCTTGGCTTTCAATGCCGCGTATTTTGGCTTTTTGGAGTATAAACGGCTCGTGGGTTTCGGAATGGATGTTTTGAGCAATCTTCGCGCCCGGCAAAGCCAGGGCTACAAAATCGCCGGGGCCAAAATTAAAAGCCCCGCAAACCACCGGAGTAATAGTTTGGCTGCCGACATCGACGGTTACCACGCGCAGCCTATCAGCGTTCGGGTGCTTGTCCGCCTGCACCACGCGGGCGCATATAATATTGGAATAATCTGTTTGAGCTGCTGCGGACGGCTGAAAAAGCCTCCTTAGCCAGGAAAGGTTGAAGGTCATTTGTCTAGATTAGTAATAATCGCAGTTAAGCTGGTTACACAGGTAGCCGGTGGAGCCCGTTGGCGGATTATCGAGTACAGCCTTTAAGGTGAAAGTGTTAAAGGTGTCGTTTACCTTGTATTCGTAGTCGCTGTGGGTTTTGGGGTCTGTAGGAATGTCGGTAATGTCGCCGCTGACCAAAAGTTCGGTTTTGTATTTTTCCGCTGAAGGGAAGACGTTGTCCTGGTTGCCGGCTGCCTGTTTGGAAGAGTAAAGCAAAAGCGCGGTTTGGAGTCGTTTTAAGTCGTTAATCCTCTGGTCGTCGTAAATGGCAGCCTCTTCGGTGGCTTTGTCTTTTTGTGCGTCTGCCGCGTGTTTTTTAATTGTCTGCCTGACAACCTCGCTGTAATAGGCCAGGGTAAAGTCATCTCCGGCCGCACTCGGCGCATAAGTGTAAACGTAGGGCACCTTATTAACCGGGTCTTGTGGATTGGTAGCCACTTTCATGAAGACCCGGATTGCGTCGTACATTTCCTTAAAGTCAGTGGTATTAGGGTAGCTTTTGTTGTTATCGTAGTATTTAACCAAACCAATGCCGATATTTTTTATGGTGGTAGTGCGCTGGGCATCGCGATCCTGCTGGGCCGCGGGCGTCACTTCAAAGCCGTCCAAAGCCTGGTCAGGGGTGGAGCTGGGGGTGCTTGAGGCCTGCTGGGCCGAAGTGTCCAGAGGGCTGCCGAAGTTATAAATTTTTTGCAGAGCGTCGCCTAAAGTGGCGATTGTGGGCGGATGCAAGCCTTTGTCTGACATCCGGGTTTTGATTTCCCGAATCCGGTCCGGTGTCATTAGTTGGGTTGTGGTTAAGTCATAGCCGCCCTTAAAATAGTCCGCGTCCGTGTATTTGGGATCGTTGTTCGAGTACTTTTTTAAAGGGTTTGACAAAAATACATGGACTTCGTCGCCGTCGGACAAACCGTCGCCGTCGGAGTCTGGGTTGTTTGGGTCAGTCCCCTGCTGGTATTCTTCCAGGTTTGTGAGGCCGTCCAGATCCGGATCGGCGTCGGGCCCGCATTCCGTGGGCTTATCGCAGCTGGTCACTCCAAAATATTTTTTGAGCCAATCCGAGGGCAAGGCAGAATTGCTTGCGTTCTGGTCCGGGGAAGAGGTGGCCTGAACTTGGTCCTGAGTGTTTTGGGTGGATTGGTCAGCAGTCTGGGCCGGCGCCGGAGCCGCAGTCTTGCTGGCCAGAAAATACTGTTTGTAGTATTTGGGCCCGAAACGGTAGCCGGCATAGCCGAGACCCAAAACAGCCACTGCCAGTATGGCCAGCTTAAGGATTTTTATAAAATTTACGCCCCGGACCGGCGAGGCTGGCTGCAAACCGTCAATGGAGTTTGGGGAGTTGTCCACCACTTCCATGACCGGCTGGGATACGCTGTTTTTATGCAACAGCCGCGGCATGACATTATAAACCTGGGGCTCGTCTTCGTGCAGGTTTTTGGCAGCGGGGGTCTCGCCCGCCGCCCGCAGCACATCTTCCTGGGTTTGGAGTGGATTTTTTTCTGGGTCCATATTTTGTTTTTTTGTTGATAGGCTAAGTTAGGATTTGAGGCTAAGAAAAAATTCAATGCTCAGCAAAAGGAGCACAAGGCTCAATTCAACCCACCAGAAGAGCAGCCGTTGGCCTAAGAGCAGCAGGCTGACGACCAGCAGCAGGGCGACCAGCAGCGCCTGCCTCAAGCTGGTATAGAAATTCAGGACAAACATTTTCGGGGCGAGCCAGCGCCTCAGGCTTAAGCCCAGCAAAGTGAAAGTGCCGAAGGCAAAAAGGAAAACACTCAGGTAAAAAAAACCAAAAGTGCCCGCCGAAGCCTGGCCAGGATCCGTGAACATAAGCACTGCGCCCAGCGAAAAAGCGGAAAGCAGAGTGGCGCCGGCAATGGCGTAAATTTGTTGTTTGTTATCTTGGAACATTTAAATTATAACACAATTTTGACATTACTCCAAAGATTCAAATTGGCAATTATGGTCCCTCAGCTTTTGGTGCTCCTGTTTAAAAAGGTCGTGGCGGGTGACATACACGATTTTTTCAATCAGTGCCAGTAACCGGGCTTTCAGCTCTTCAATTTCCTCGGGTTGGGCCAGTTCCTCTTCCACAAAAGCGTTTTCCTGCAAATACCAGTATTTCAACCCCACCACCTTTTCTTGCAGAAATTCCTTGGCCGCCCACTGGTAGATGTACAGCTGGTCTAGGTCCTTTTTGCTCTTGGGGACCTTGCCGGTTTTGTAGTCCAGGATTAAAACACCCTCTCCGGCCTGGTCAGCGCGGTCAATCTTTCCCACGAAATCGTATTTGCCAAGCTTAAGTTTGAAAAATTGCTCAATGTATTTTGGCAAAAACGGCTGTTTGGCAGCTTCCGCAAAAAAAGTTTTGAGGATTTTATGCCCCTCAGCCTTATAGCGCAGCTTTTGCTGTTTGCTTCCGTACCAGTCGTCAACCCAGAATTTTTCGTAAAATTTTTCCAGCACCGAGAATTCAGGCAGCTGGGTATGATTGTCTTTTCCTTTGCCGAACAAGTCCATCTGTTTGATTTCCAGCGAAGTTTTATAGAGTTTGAGGTATTCTTCCAGCACTTTGTGGATTGTTTGTCCGAAACTTAGGTACTGGCTGCCGGGTACCGGGAGTTTTAAATAGTGCTGGTATTTGTATTTCAGCGGGCAGGCCTCAAAGTCGTTGAGCTGGGAATAGGAAAATTGCTCCGGCAAGCGCCGGTAAACCACGGGCAGTTTTTCGTTTTTTGTAAACACAACTTTGCCGGTGGCTTTGCTGACTTTTTCACTTGGCACCAGCCCGGTTTCCACCAAAAATTGGGAAGGTTTTTTGGCGCGCTGCCCGCCGTAGTCTTTGGCCCAGGTAAGGAAAAGCTCGGTCTTGGCCCGGGTTAGGCCGACGTAAAACAGGCGGCGTTCTTCCTGCAGGTGGAATTCGCCCTCGGGCAAAATGTCTTTCACCAGTGCGCCGGGGATTTCTATGGGGTCGCCTTTTTCGCGCGTGGGGAAGCGCTGGTCAACCAGGTTGATAAGGAAAACCGTTTCAAACTCCAAACCCTTGGCCGCATGGATTGTTAAAACCTTCACGCTCTCCGGCCCCTGGTTGGGATCGAACGGGACCACTCCCTCGTCTCCGGCTTCTTGTTCCAGTTCCAGCAAGGAAAGAAAATTATGCAGAGAGTGGTCGTTTTCTTTTTCCTGGAAGTCCTCTATTTTTTTGTAGAATTGTTCCAGCAGTTCGCGGCTTTGGGCGTTTTCCAAGGTGTCTTCCCTGAGTTTTTCTTCAAAGCCGAGGTCTTTGATGATGTCAACCAGCAATTCCGCAGCCGAATGGGTCTTAAGCATGGCGTGGTGCTTTTTGGATAAGTCTAGCAGTTCGCCAATGCGCTTTTTGGATTCAGAAGAAATTTCAGGCATAAGCGCAGCCTGCGCCAAGCTCTCGTAAAAGCTTTCGGTTTTTTTCTTGGACCATAGCAGCAAGTCCGAAAGTTCCGTGTGGCTTAAGTGGAATTTGGGCAGGGAAAGAACCCGGTAGAGGGAGCTTGAGTCGTTGGCATTGTCAAGAAATTTTAGGTAAGACAAAATATCCAGCACCACGGGTTTTTTATACAGGCCTTTGTTTGCGACAAAGGTAAATGGGATGGCGTGGCTGGCCAGTACAGGCAGCAAGGCATCTGCCGCGGAGTTGGAGCGGATAAGCACGGCAATATCGTTCCATGACAGGTTGCGGCTAACCTTTCTTTCCAGAATTTTTTTGGCCACCGCATTCAGTTCGCCGCTTAGGTCTGCCCCTTCCACTACCTGGATAACCCCCTCGCCTGCCGGGCCTTTGGCCTGGAGGCGCTTGTTAATGCCTAAATTGACCTCCAGACGGTCCGGATTGTTGGCTTGGATGAATGTATACGCTAAATCCAGAATATTCTGGCTGCTGCGGTAATTTTCAACCAGGGTAATCTGTTTAAGTTTGGGGTAGTCTTTTTTAAACTTGAGGATATTGGAAACGCTGGCCCCGCGAAATTTGTAAATGGACTGATCGTCGTCCCCTACTACGGCCAAATTTTGTTTATCCCCGGCCAGCAGCCTGACTAGCTGGTATTGGGCGTAGTTGGTGTCCTGGAATTCGTCCACCATAAGGAATTTGAACTTATTGCGGTAGTAGTCCAAAATTTTTGGGCGTTTTTGCAAAAGCTGCAGGCAGTAGTTAATCAGGTCCCCAAAATCCAGGAAGTTATTTTCCAGAAGAAGCTGTTCGTAGGAGTGGTAGGCGTTGGCGATTTCTTCAATGCGGGAAATTTCGGTTACATCGATGCCTGTTTCCGCCTGCTTTGACTTTTTGGTTTTTTTTGGTTGGTCCAGCTGCAGTCTTAAATCCTGAGCGTGGGTCAGGTACTCCTCCGGCGAAATCATTTCATCCTTGCATTTGGAAAAATGAGTCAGCAAGGCCCCGATAAATTTGGCCGGGTTGCCTAAAGGGCGGTAATAATCCAGCTGAAAGCGCTCGAAATTCCGGTAAACCAGAATCCAGGCCGCGGTTTCGTCCAGTAGTTTAAAGTCATTAGGCAGGCCGATGTCCAGCGCGTGGAGCTTTAACAGGCGTTCGCAAAAACCGTGGAAAGTCGAAATCCACATGTCGTAGTGGCCCAAGGGCAAAAGCAAGTCGGCTCTTTCCTGCATTTCGCCCGCTGCCTTTTCCGTAAAAGTCAGGGCCAAAATTTCTTCCGGCTTGGCCAGCTTTTTTTCCAACAGGTAAGCCAGCCGCCGGGTAATTACCGTGGTTTTGCCCGTGCCGGCGCCGGCTACTATCAAAAGCGGCCCTTCACCGTGGGTGACGGCCGCTTGTTGTTCCGGATTCAATTTTTCCAATAAGTCGGACATTCTTTAAAATTGTGCGCCTATGTTAGTTCCGCCTCTGGCGCAAAGGGATAAGGAATTTTTTGGGGTTTTCGTCCAGGTCAATAAAGTTGTCTGTCAGTTCTTTAACCTTGCCGCTGCAGGATTTGCCGAAAGCTACGGTTTCCGTCAGTTGGCCGGACATTTGTAGAAACTCCAAGAGCGGCACAAAATCGCCGTCCCCGCTGCACAAAACCACCACGTCCAGCTTGTTCATCATTTTGACAATATCCATGGCAATGCCCACGTCCCAGTCGCCTTTCTGGTGGCCGCCGTAAAAGGTCTGCAGCTCCTTGGATTTTACCTCAAAGCCCGCCTTGTCCAGGGCGTCAAAAAAAGTTTTCTCTTCCGGCATGTCTGCCTGAATTACGTAAGCCATGGCCCGGATAAGCTTGCGCTCGCCCACTGCGGCTTTTAGGATTTCGTTGAAATTAACGCGTGAGTTGTAGATGTTGCGGGCGGAATAGTAAAGGTTTTGCACGTCTACGAATACGCCGACTCTCTGGTCTGGGTTGCGAATGGACATATGTCTATTTTATTTTTTTAAACTCACAAAAACTATTCTATAAGTTTCTGAACGCTGGGCTCCTTGGCGCTGTTATCCTCGAGTTTTAAGGAAGAAGCATTCTGGATGCTGGATTTAAGCTTTAAGAAGTCGTTGCTGACCGTGCCCATGGTGTTGCCCGCGTTCTTGATATGGTTGCCCAAAATTTCCAGGTTCCGTCCAAACTTGTCCGATTCCTGTTTGATGCCGGATATCATGGCTAAAATCTGCTGGGCCGCCTCGTTAATTTTTTGGCCGCGCAGCGACAGCAGGATAATCTGCAAATGGTGATACAGGGTATTGGGGCTGACAAAGTAAACTTTCTTTTCCCGGGCATAAGTCAGGGTGGTGGTGTCGTCCAAGACTTCGCTGAACACGCCCTCGGATGGAATGTACATCAGGGCGAAATCAAAGGTGTTTTCCTGGGGCAGGATGTATTTTTTGTGGATTTCGTCCACGCGTTTCTTGACGTCTTTTAAAAACGCTTTCTTTAGCCCCTCAGCCGCCTCTTCTGTTTTCGCCTCTTTGTAGAGGCGGAAGTTCTCCATGGAAAACTTGCTGTCAATGGGCAGGATTTTTTCTCCCACAAAAATTACCGCATCAACAACCTCGCCGTTTTTAAACTTGTGCTGGATATCGTAGCCGTTTTTGGGCAAGGCCTGGGACAGCATGTTTTCCAGCATTTCTTCGCCAAAATTTCCGCGTAGTTTGGGGCTGGCCAAAGTCTCGGTCAGTCTCCTGATATCCGGCCCCACCTGGGCAATGCCGCCCAATTCTTTGGTGAGCTGGGCAATAACCCGGCCCGCATTGTCCAAGCGTTCATTAATTGCCTTATTGGTTTCATGGATATTTTTTTGCGTGTGCTCCCGCTCCTGCTGCACGTCCTGTTTCAGTTCTTTCATCCAGTCCATCATCAGCCGCATGTTGGGATCCTCTAACGGTTTTTCTGAAGCTTTTTTAAGGCTGAGTACGAAATATAAAAGCATGCCGAAGCCTGCCAGCAGGATGGCCAAAAGTGCGTATAAAATGTTTGTTTGCATGGCTGAATTTTACCATAAATTGACCCTATGGACAAAAACGGCCATTTTGGGTATATTTGGCCCAGTTGAAGTTTGTTCCAAAGGAGAATCAAAATATGGCGTGGATGCACGAAGACGGACAAGCCATCAACACTCAGGTGTTGGAACGAGAACCCCAGGTCCGCAAGGACCTGAAACCCGCAGCGGGTCCCCAAGGAGGAACCGAAGAGCCCAGTCCTCAGTCCGAGGACATTAGACCCCAAAGCTCCCGCTATCTGGCGGGATGAACGACCCCAGGCTTTTTGCCTCGCAACCGGCGCCGGAACCTGTATCCCCGGCGCCTTTCCTTTGCTTGACAAATTATCACTCTGAGATATAGAGTGATAATAGATAACATTAATCCCATTTTGGGAAGGAAAGGAAATTTATGACTAATTTGGTCCCCCGTGCGTTTTTGGACTTTCCCCGTTTCCCCTCTTTGTGGGACGAGGACGAATTTTGGAGCCTGTCTTCCGCGCCTACCGGACTTTCGGTGTCCGAGGACGAGAAACATGTTTACGTGGAAGCTCAGGTGCCTGGCATTGACCCCGAAAAGCTGGAGGTGACTCACGATAAAGGCATGCTCTGGATAAAGGGCCAGCAGGAGCAGGAAGAAAAAAATAAGAAATATTACCGCAAGGCGGCCAGTTCATTCTCATATCACGTCCGTTTGCCGGAAACCGTTTCTGGAGCCGGCGAGCCCAAAGCTACTTGTAAAAATGGCGTGATGAAAGTCGTTTTTGACAAAACTCCGGAAGTCCAGCCCAAAAAAATCCAAGTGAGTAAGGAATAATAGCAAAAAGAGCCCCTTGTTTTTCCGGGGGCTTTTTTGCTCAAAAACCCCAGTGCAGTGTTTTTTCCAATGATACTTTGTAATATTTTATAGGTGCGGATGTAAAAGACTATGCGAATGCAAAAACCGCATAAATGACAATTGGTTCAGTTTTTTGTTATACTTTAGTTTGGAGTTATCCGAAAATGAAAATGTGGAATTCCGATTTTTTTAAAAAAACTTTTAAATTGAGCGGCAATATTCGGATTTTGGTGCTCACTGTGGGTTTAATTTCTGGAGGCGCGATTGACCATTTTGCGTTTTTGGGCAATCGGGGTTTGGAAACCAGTGTTTCCAGGATTAGGCTAGACAGCCCCAATTTCAAATTTATCAATCCTATCTTGGCCGCCGATACGCTGGACAAGAAGCAGTTTTTAAAGTATAGGCCTTTAGAAAAGGAAATTTCTGACTATATAAAGCAAGCCCAGGCAAGCAGCCAGTTGGAGGATGCCGGTGTGTATTACCGCGACCTTACAGACGGCAGCTGGACTGGGGTAAATGAAGACGAAAAATTTTCTCCGGGCAGCCTGCAGAAAGTTCCACTGTTGATTGCGTATTTAAAAAAGGCCGAAACAGAACCGGGAGCCTTAGATATAAAGATTGTAAATAAAGACCCACAGGACGAGAATCAGGCACCGGGCAGCGAGCAGTCTTTTAAGCCCTCTAAAATTTTTCAGTA
The DNA here is from genome assembly GCA_023473845.1 of Patescibacteria group bacterium. Classification (GTDB taxonomy): domain Bacteria; phylum Patescibacteriota; class Doudnabacteria; order UBA920; family UBA920; genus JAMDEL01. Next base: position 426 of record JAMCYA010000006.1, on the reverse strand, counting down.
CAACCAAACTGCCACTGTCCGGGAGTTATTGCAGCTTATGGTTAGTTATTCTGACAATAATGCCACTGGTGTTTTGTATAACAACAGTACCTTTACTTATAGCGGTTGTTCACATCGTTATAAACTATGGCCGAAACCGCTTTTATGTTTTTGGCCAGCTTTTCGGGGTCAGTATAACCTTTGGTCATCACGCATAGAAAATATGGGTGTTTCGGATAATAAACAATACCGCAATCATGGAGTTCCTCAATATCTTTTCCGTTCTCGATATCTGACGGAGCATAGCCTTCCCCAAACTTGTGGGCCAAAAGTACATCTGCTGGCAAACCTGCAGCGATGCCTTCCTTGAAATCCGAATTTGCCAGCATGGACAATGCGTCTTCCGAGCTGTTCCAATCGAGGTACGCAGAATTGTACAAAACTCTA
>JAMCYA010000055.1 GCA_023473845.1 Patescibacteria group bacterium | reverse complement strand
GCGGCCACCGCCTGGAAAGTTTGAAGGAGTTTACCGTTTTCCCGGCCAAACATTTTGTGGCGCCCGAAGAAAAAACCAAGCTGGCCATTGAATCCATCCGTACGGAACTATTTGAGCGCTTGCGGGAGCTTAAGGCCCAAAACAAAATCCTGGAAGCCGCCCGCCTGGAGCAGCGCACCAATTTCGATTTGGAGATGCTTTCCAATACCGGTTTTGTAGCCGGCATTGAAAACTATTCCCGGCACATGGACGGCCGGCCTCCTGGCCAGGCGCCTTCCACCCTGATTGACTACTTTCCCGACGATTTCCTGCTGTTTATTGACGAGTCACACCAAACCATCCCCCAAATTGGGGCTATGTACGAAGGCGACCACTCCCGCAAAGCCACGCTGATTGACTACGGCTTCAGGCTGCCGTCGGCTTTTGACAACCGGCCTTTGAAATTTACCGAGTTTGAAAAGAAAATCAACCAGGCTGTGTTTGTATCCGCCACCCCCGGGCCCTGGGAAATCCAACACTGCCTCAGCCAACATAAAGATGCCACAAAAGCCAAAGCCACCATTGTGGAACAGATTATCCGCCCCACCGGCCTGATTGACCCCACTATTGAAATCAAGCCCATAAAAAACCAGGTGGACGATTTGGTGGAAAGAATCAAGCAGCGGGTGGCCAAGGGCCAGCGAGTGCTGGCCGCCACCCTAACCAAGCGCATGGCCGAAGAGCTGAGCGAATATTTGACGGAAGAAGGGGTGAAGGTCCAGTACATCCACAGCGACGTGGACACGTTCGAGCGTCTGGAAATTTTGCGCGACTTGCGCCTGGGTATTTATGACGTGCTGGTGGGCATCAACCTCTTACGGGAAGGCCTGGATTTGCCCGAAGTTTCTTTGGTGGCCATCCTGGACGCGGACAAAGAAGGCTTTTTGCGCTCTGAAACTTTTTTCATGCAGATGATGGGCCGCGCCGCTCGCCATTTGGAAGGCCATGTGGTCATGTACGCGGACCGGATTACCGGCTCCATGCAGCGGGCCATTGAGGAAACCACCCGCCGCCGGGAAATTCAGGCCGCCTACAACCAAAAACACCATATTACGCCCCAGGGGATAATAAAAAAAATTGCGGACACCCGCCTGACCGGGGCTAAACAGGCGGAGGCGGAGGCGCCCGACGACCGCGATGTCACGCAAATGGATGTGCAGGAAGTTAAATACTATGTGGCGGAACTGGAAGAACAGATGGACCTGGCAGCCAAAAATTTGGAGTTCGAACTGGCCGCCCGCCTTCGGGACAGGATAGAAGAAGTAAAAAAACTCCGCCGGCTCAAAGGCAAAAAATAACCGTTAAAAAACCGCCTTCCTCAAGAAAGCGGTTTTTTTATTGCTTCATCATAAGGGACAGCCGAAGTCCAAGCAAACTCATACAAAGTTTTAAGGGATTTGTATACGCCGTCGCTTCTGACCAGCACGGCGTACAAAAAAGGATCAAAGGCAAAGAAAGCCACCTGGCCGTCGAACAGGCAGTTGTCGGTAAAAAATTCGCCAATCCCTTCGGCAAAGCGCTGCTGGAAAAAAACATTATGCCTCATGGTTTTGGCATAGGCCAAATCGCTGGGGCCAAAGGTTAAAAGTTCCCTCACTTTTACCCGGCCCTCCAAGGCCTTCTCGTTCAACTTTTTCGGAAAATCGGGAAAGAGTGAAAGGATATCGCGAATGGTGGAAAAAAACGCCACGTCTTTGGATTCATAAATTTTTTCATACAGGCTATATACGGCTTCGCGGCCTTCAAAAAACTGCACTTGCGGTTTCTCCTTGCGCGAGGAATCCGCATACAAGGCTTCCAAGTTAGGTAAGAACCTTTTATATAGTTCTTTTCTTTGTTCCAGCTCGCCCAACAGCTTGCCCGGATCCCCTGCTACAAACAATTTCCTTTCACCTTGGGGTACCACGGATACCAAACCCCTGGCTTGCAGGCTTTCAAGCACTACATAAGCAATGGAGCGTTTTATACCGGCCTTGGGGGCAATACGGTAAGCTGTGGCCGGACCCAGCTCCAAAAGGGCCAAATACACCTTGGCTTCTTTTTCATTTAGGCCGATTTTAGTTAAAACCTCGGAAAGCTCCATACTTGCTTGAATTAATGCCTAGTTATAGTTTAGCATTTTTATAAATTTTAGTCAATATTTTTGGCTATTATTTTGTTTATCTATATTTACTTATAAATATGCGGTGTTTAGCTTTTTAAATAGTCTATTGTATTGACTATAGTATCATTTTATGGTATATTTACTGGTTAAAACAAAAACCTGTCCGGGAGCCATGGGGACATTAAATCCGTGGTGACACTCTGGCAAGAGTTGCTAAATATGCGAACAAGTCTATAGGAGGACTTTAACAAATGAATATCCGCGATTTCTCAGAAATGCACGGCCTCAAAGCCATCGTCCGCAGGCACGCTGTCTACGAAAAACCGGCGTTGCCTGTCGTGGGTGACAACAATGCGATGAACAGCCTGATGTGTGCGCTGATCTACAGTAGAACCATCGACCCGAAGCTGCTCGGCCTCAACAAAACCGGCCGGGAAATGATGTACCGCCAGGGCGAACTGCTGGTGAAAATGGGCATCTTGCCCGAACTCATCATCAGCGGCGTCGACCAGCGCAACCAGGACGGCGCCCGCGAGAGCGCGGCGGCAATCCGAGCGCTCACTAACCGCCGCACCGCTTTCCGGGCCATGCAGAAAGTGACATACCCCAAGTACGACGCCACCCGCGCCTACGAGGCCTGGCAGCAGTTCGGCGATATGGCTGCGCACATGTATTTGGCGGGTCGGCCCGAAGTCAAAGGGCTCTGGAACGAATCCGCCGAGGCCTTCGAAGCCCGCATTACCTCCGCTGTCACTGCCGATTACTCGGAAGGCGCGCCCGTGCTGTTTGACTTGAACTTCGAACAGCTCACGCTGCTGCACTTTCTCCACGTAGAAAAAATCGGTTTAACCGATATCCCCTACGGACCTGATGCCTGGTGCCCAAAAAACGGCGGCGGCATTGCCTACGGCACGGATGGGATGGTTATGGAGTTCGACCCCGAATTCCAAATGATCATCAAAATCGTGGATTAGGAACCCGGGGGGAGCTTTAAAACTTCCCCCCACCTTTCTAAAGATAACAATGCGCCTAAAAATTTAGACGCATTGCAAACTTTATAAAAAAATCAGGAAAGGAAACTTTTATGCCAAAACTCATACTAAAGGGTATGGCCGCAAGCCAAGGTATTGCGGAAGGTGTTGCCAAGATTTTTATGCCGGGGAACCCGGCAGGTCAATTTCCCCAAGGTGCTATTTTGGTCACCACGCTGACCGACCCGACCATGATTAACGCCATGATCAAAGCTGAGGCAATTGTTACGGATATGGGCGGCATTACCTCCCACCCCGGCTAAGGTTGGGATTACTTT
>JAMCYA010000052.1:13615-17531 GCA_023473845.1 Patescibacteria group bacterium | reverse complement strand
GGAAAAAGATATGCGAATTAATATAAAAAGTAACCCAGCCTGTTATTCCGCCGTCGCTGCCGAACAAATAAACGGCTTCGGTTTTTTGGGGGTTAAAAACCGTAACGGTTTTGGAAACCTCCCCTCCCCTGAGCATACTGTCAATTACTATAGGCTCGGTTATCATGCCTATGGCCGCGGCGTTTCCGGCCTTGCCCGCAAAGCTTATAAGCAAAGCTAAAATCACGACTTGGAAAAAACGTATTTTATGCATATGAAATAATTAGTTTTTTAAAATTAAAGGGCTGTGTCATAAATTTCACACGGCCGCAAAAACCAAGGTTTAATTTTTATATTAATTCGCATATCTTTTTCCCTTATCTGTGCCATGCTTCTGGATTGCCTCGCAAGACATCTCCAGCGGCAAAGTTTTAGGTTGGCTTTTTTGGCGTCGATTGTCATTTTTCCCGAATAAACCTGGATGCCGTCCTGGGGAAAACCCAAAACTTCCACGGCAAAGTCTACAGGGTAAGTTTCCCCCAACTCCAGAATTCCACCGACAAGACTGGCCTCATTGGGCCAATAATTTGTCCACGCAGAGCCGGGTCCAATCCGGGAAGCATACTTTATATTCCAAATGTTGCCGGCTTTGCCCAGGCCCATATCGTCCTGTTGGATTTGGATTTGTAACCTGGTGTTCCCCACATTTCTGAGAGTGGCCCGGTTTTCGGCTTTAGACTGCTCCCAGACAGCATCCCCTTCAATAACTTTTTTGGAGCCCAATTCCACCTTGCCGTAATTGAGGCTCGTAAAATCATTTTCAAAAGCTGTAAGCTCTAAGTATCTGAAAGTCCCGGAAAAGCTATTGCCGAGCCGTTCTCCTTTGTCCTTGCCAAAAACAGAAACTCTATAAGTACCGGAAGGGTCGTTATATCGCAGCTCATAATCCGAACAAAAGACCGCGGCGGTTTCTTTCTGCAGAGCCCCTTCCTGCCCGCAAATTTCACCAAAGCCTGACACATCATTAAATTTCGGCAAGTTAGAATTTTGGGTTCGGATTTTACCGCAAAAAAGGTTTAAGCCGTCCGCTTTTGCCAAACGCGCCATCTGCTTCCGCGGTTCTTTTTGCCCCCCGCAACTTTTTTCCCCGTCTTTCGCCTTGTCTTCCCAGTTCTCCGTTGGATAATAGATCTCGCTGGAAACCGGCTCCGAATCAACCACCGCCTTAGACCGGGAAACAATTGCGCACACCGAAAACGGCCTGCTCACCTGAAACTGGCCTGAAGGCAAAAACTGGGCCTCCGCGTCTGTACTGTCGTCAGTCCCCAGTAAAGCAAGCCCCGGTCCGTGCATTTCCCAAAGCGCCTTGACTAACAAAGGCCCGCCTGTTCCCTGCGGTGTTTCTGCTTCCATAAACCTTGTCCCGATGCTTTCCAAGGTGGCTGTCGAACTGGACGCAGGCTCAGGTTCAACACCCAATAGCGGCGCAGTTGTCGAAGCGGGGCCAGGTTCAGTAATTAAAGTTGTGGTTGGTTCAGCCGGAAGCATAGGCGCCGGGTCAAGCTCGGGTGCCGCTTTTGGTTCCGCCGCCGGCTCCAAGGCAGGCACGGACGTTGCCGTGTCTTCAGCCCTCGTTAAAACAGGCCGGACTGGTAAATTGGCCAGCGCCATAATTGCAAACACTAAAATTATTTTTTTCATAAAATAACCCATCCTCTCCCCCATAAGCGCTAGGAGAAATTTAAAGGATGCCCCCTAATTTAATTTCCGATTATTTTATTCCGATCTTTTTTGAAAGGTCCGTAGTTTTCTTGTCCGCTGGAAGAAATCCAAAGCTTAATTAACCCTCTTTAAAAAACTACCTCATGGTTTGGTTTTTAAACTTCGGCTTTCTCCCAAGGGGACAAGGGTCCCCTTAGTGGCAAAAAGCAGCTCGCAAAACAATCTTAGGGTGCTGTTGTACAAGCCAGATGAGGCTCACTCGCAGCGCTCAAAGTCATAGTGCCGGTATAGGTGTCCCCGACATGAGTTGGCGGGAATTTGGTTACGTAAATGGAGAAGTCCATTTCATCCAATTGGGACAAATTTAATGGGTTCAGCAACTGCGTCAGGGTATCCGGATCATAATGCGCCCAAGCGGCATTACTGCCGACCCTGGCGTCATACCTTACATTCCAGAGGCCATTGGTCTTGCCAAAGCCCATGTCGTCCTGCTGTACCTTCATGGACAATCTTGTGTTGCCCACGTTCCTGACCGATGCCTTGCCCTGGTTTACGGCGTCCCAGGTCAAATCGCCGCTGATAATCTTATCGGTGGCCAATCTGACATTGCCGTAGCCAACCGAAGTAAAGTCGGTTTCAAAAGCTGTCAAAGGAAGATAGGTAAACTGATTTTCTAACCTTCCCTGCAAACCGACTTTGTCCTGGACTACTGACCAAACCTTATAGTCACCGGCCGCGTCCTCATAGGAGAGGTCTTTCGTAACGCAGTAAACCGCTGCTGTTTCTTTCTGCAGCTCGCCGTCAGTCTTGCAAATCTCGTCGTAGGTATAGCCGCTGGCAAAGGTTGCCAGGTTGTTATTGTTGTTTCTTACCTGGTTGCAGAAAAGTTCAATCCCGTCCGCTTTGGACAGCTGGATTAACTTGTCTTCCTGCATTAAGTTGCCGCACGCCAAACCAGACTGGCTCGGCAGCGGAACATGGCTTGAACCCAGAGCAATCCCCTCTGGGTAGAACACATCGCCATAAACCGCCCCCGGTGCCGTGGTTACGTCAGCCAAGCCGTCCGGATCCGTAACAACAGAGCACAAAGCAATGTTTGTGTTGGTGTCCTTTATGCCCGAAGGAACAAACTGCGCCCCAGCTGTGGTTTGTTCGTCCGTATAATAGCCGGTGACAGGCAAAGGCGTGCCCGTGCCCTTATTGGTGGCGCCATACGCTTCCCACTTTGCTTTCACAATAGGGGCTGCGCCGCCGCTTGTGTCACGCGTTAATCCAGTAGTAACATTGCCGGCTGAAGCTGGAACAGCCGTCATGGCAAACAAAGATGCCACTGTTACTAATGTATAGATTCTTTTAATCATATATTTAGTAAGTAAGTTATTAATTTTTTGTATTTGATCCTGTTACGAGAGCCTGAATTACAGTTTTAGTCCCGAACAGAGGTCATGACCACCCGCTGCAGCTTTTACCCTTTTTCAAGGGACCTGCAACAGATGAAAGTTTTGTATTCCTCCCCCTCCCGGAGAAGTCCGACCTTTTAAATACAAACAAATACGCCCAAACCAGCAGCTGCATTTTTCCCATTGGACAAAAATGTTTGTACTCAATGCTTCGTGCACTCCCTCCCCGGCTATGCGCGAAGCAGTTGCTTGGCTGCAGGGGCCGGGGCAAAAGCCTCCGCTTTTGCCTCCGACATTTGCAGCCAAGCTCTTGGCCAATAAAAAAACACGCCTTTGCCGGGTGCTCTGTTACGAACGCCCGGCTTCAGACGCGTTTAAAAACTATAGTCGCAAATTGGCGGAGTTGGGCTGCAAAAGCCCGGAGGCAAAAACAGAAAAATGGCTCAAATTTTCACAAAATGCCCTGGCGGCCTTGATACTCCCAAAAGCAAATAAAAATATTTTTGCGCTTAAAAGGGCTGCAACTTTTTTAAACAGAATTACTGCCACTGAAATCACGCCTATGGCTGTGACAAAGTAACCAGCGGTCCTTTCTTCAGCAGCCGCTTCTATGCCGATGCAGGTCTAAGTATCGTCTACCGCCAGACCCGACAGACAGGTCTGGGTAAAAAGGGAAAGCGAAAAACTGCAAAAAACAACCGTAAAAGAAATAACGAATGCGGTTTGGTATTTTTTCAACCAGCTAAAAATTGGCGTGGTGGTTGGCATAAATAACCGCTTATATATTAAGCATGGCCCTCTATTGGGTGGATGTC
>JAMCYA010000052.1:8881-13605 GCA_023473845.1 Patescibacteria group bacterium | reverse complement strand
AAGCGAGATTTTGACTCATTGTGGAAGCTTTGTGGATTAACCTGTGTATTGGCTGTGATTATTTAACAAAAATTTGTTAGTTTTAAAAAAATCTACTGCAATGGCCGGGGCAAAAGCCCTGCTTTCGCCTCCGACAGTTGCAGTAGAAAAATATTCGCAAGGATAAAACCTTGGCTATGGCATAGGATATTACGCGGATTACGCAAAATTATTTCAGCAAATTTCTTTTTATAATAAAAATCCCGCACTGCATGCGGGATTTTTTTAAACTCGGCATAAACTCCTACCTATCCAAAAGCTTCTTTAACGGTTCCCAGTAATAATTTTTCCAGCCTTGGGCAATTGCCAGGGCCTTGTCGTCGGGCACGCTGATTTGCGTAAAGTTTAAAACCGTATTTTTACCCGCTTTTTTGAATTCATAAATCGCCGTGGAATAATGCCCCTTGGGCCAGTCCTCGTAGCGCCAGATTTGGATAATTCTTGCGCCCGGCTCCAGCACCAGGTTTTGGCCTTCAATGGCGCCGCCGTAAGCTGTAAACTTATCCCCAGCCTTGGCCGTCATTTTGACCTTATTGCCAATCAGCTTGGCGTGTTTTTTGGCATCAGCCAAAAAATCATAAACCTCTTTGGGCGTGCCTTTAAAAATTATGGTCTGCTTGATAGTTTTAGCCATAAAAAATAATTTAACTGCTTTTCGGCTTAAAATCCGCACCCACGGCTTCTATTATGCTGGCAAAGCCGTCCCTTTTGAGCAGCCTGACCAAATCGTGGTTAATCAAGCCGATAATTTCCGGGCCTTCGAAAATCATGCCGGTAATCATTTGGATAAGCGAGGCGCCCAGCCGGATTTTTTTGTAGGCATCAACGGCGCTAAACACCCCGCCACAACCCATAATTACAAATTCTTTACCCGTCTTTTTATAAATATAAGCAATCTGCTCGTTGGCCAAATCTTCCACCACTTTGCCCGAGATGCCGCCTTTTTCCGGTAATTTGTCTTCCGCGCTGATTTTGCCGCTGTTGCGCTGCTTAGTCAGATTGGTCGAAACAAACCCGGTAACTTTGTACTTGCGGGCCACGGCCAAAATTTCATCCAGCGCAGCTATGGTAAGGTCGGCTGGCATTTTAATGAACACGGGCTTTTTTTTGTTGCTAATATCCAGGGCGGCAAGCAGGCGGTCCAGCTTGGCCGGATCCGTAAACGGCTCCCCGCCAAAGGCGTTGGGACAGGAAATATTTATGGTAAAGTAATCCCCCACCCCCTCCGCCGAAAAAGTTTTGTAAGCCTTGAGGTAGTCCGCGATGCCTTTTTGCTCCTCTACCGTGTCCGGTGAATTGGCCTTGGCCAAACTAACGCCAACGGGAAAAGCAAATTGCATTTTTTTCAAACGCCGGGAAATGGCTTCGCTGCCGTCATTTTTTAGGCCGTAATTTACGACCAAGGCCCGGGATTTGGGCAGGCGCCACAGCCAGGGACGCGGATTGCCGTTGCACGCCACCCCCGTCACGCTGCCCGCTTCCATAAAGCCAAAGCCCACTTCCGGCAAAATCTGGGTTAGCTGCGCCTCCTTGTCGAACCCCGCAGCCAGGCCAATGGGATTTTTAAAAGTCAGCCCGGCCACTCTTTGCTCCAGCATGTGATGCTGGTAAAAAAACAGCCAGCGCACCAAGCTGCGGCTCCAGGCATGCTTGCCTAAAAAATGACCCACGCGCACCATGCGCTCGTGCACGATTTCCGGATCCTGCAGGAAAAAAATTTCCTTGAGTATGTATTTGTACTTAAACCGGATTACGGCGGCCTTCAGCCTGAACCACGCGTCTTTCATTGGGTTTTATCCTTAATGTCTTCAATAAACAGCACGCCCGCACTGTCGCGGCATTGCCTGGGGTAGCTCTCCATCACCGGGTACCCCGCGGCTGCGCACGCCTGAAAACTGCTTACCGGCGGCTTGGGTTTAGGCTTTTTAAGCATAGGGTACACGGCCAAAAAAATCGCGGCAAACGCGAGCAGAAGGGAAAAAAGCGTGACAATGACCCGCCTCATATCAAAGTTGGATTATTTGTTTGTCTACGAGTTCCTTAAAATAAATATCCAGTTCGGCTTCGTTCAAATTTTTGATTTCTGCGGCTTCAAACCACCGGGCTTCCAAATGGTCGTCGTCCAAAACTGGCTCGCCCGCAATTTCACCCGTATAACTCAGGCGCACCACATGCCGGCCGGGCACGCGCAAAATATCCTGTGCGGCCACAAGCTTTGGTTCGCCCGCGTATTTCAGCCTCACTTCTTCCAAAATTTCGCGCCTTAAGTTATCAAGCAGCGGACTGCCCGGCTCTATGCGGCCGCCCACGATATCCCATTTGGGCCCGACTTCCGGATATTTTTTGGGGTTGCGGCGCACCAGCAGGTATTGGCCTGCCGGATTTTTGAGCAAAATTTTTACGCCGACCTGGAGTTCCATAACTTACAAGTTTTTACTGCTTTCAAAAAACTCTTTGCCGCGGGCTGCCAGTAAATCCTGGCCCCAGGCAACAATAAATTCAGCCATTTCTTTCTTGGCCACCGCATCCTTAAATTTGGCGATTTTGGAATGCAGGCCTTTTTCCGCCATATGGATATCGCCCTCGGACAAACGGCCCATGTACAACTTATAATGCGTTGCCTCCACATAGTCGGCAATCTTGGCCACTAGTCCTTCGTCGGTTTTGGGTTCCATAATCTCATCGCCGGCCTTGCGAAAAGCCGCGGCCTGGAGCCCAAAAAACTTGGACAGATACACTAAATTTTCTTTTTCAAAATTTTTGGCCAATTTTCTGGCCTTGGGGTTGGCGCGCGCATAGGGCATGGAAATGTCCCCGCCCAAAAGCTCTCCTAAGTCGTGCACCAGAGCCAGCTCCAGAACTTTTTCCACATTCAGCTTTGCGCCTTTGGCATTGAGGTTGGCCGCCAGCTGCCAGGCGATGAACGCAACCAAATAGTGGTGCTGGGCCAAATCGGAAAGTTCGTCTTTGGGAATGCCGGCCAGGGCATAGCCATACTGCGGCTGGGACCGGGCCAGCTCAATCAGCCGAAAAAGTTCAGTCAGTTTATTCACGGGTTTTTTTTAAGGCTTTAATCAGGCCCGCCGTATCCAGTTCCCGCTCTTCGGACGCGGCCAAATTTTTCAGTTTAAATTTTTGGGTTTTGGCTTCTTCCTCGCCCACCACAAGCACAAACGGAATTTTTTCCCGGTCCGCGGTCTTGACCTGTGCCGACACCTTACGATTGGTCAGGTCTTCGGCCACGCGCACGCCTGCCTGCCTCAATTCTCCAGCCAATGCGCCCGCGGGCTCCAAAAATCCTTCCAAATGGCAGATATAAACGTCAACCGGCGGCCGGTATTCGGGTAAAAGTTTGTAGGTTTCCAAAAAATCGCGGATAGTCACATCGCCCATGCCAAAGCCCACGCCCGGCACCTTGTCCACGCCAAAAATGCCCACCAAGTCGTCATACCTGCCGCCCCCGAACAGGGCCCGGTTATTTACGGGGCTGGTGTCAAAAATTTCAAATACCGTGCCTGTATAATAGTCAAAGCCCCTGACCAGCGTGGGGTCAAATACAAAATTTTTAATGCCGGCTGTAGCCAAAGCCTCAAACACCCGGCGCAGCTCCGCGACACCTTCCCCTTGCGGCACTTTTTCACCCAGCTCGTCCAGGCTTTTTACATACAAAATTTCTTCCAAAAGCTTGGTCTTTTCGCCTAAAATTTCCCGGGCCGAGGCCAAAAACTCTTCGGCTTTCATTTTATGCATGCGGTCAACGAGTTTGGAAAGCTTGTGCGCCCCTTCCGCATCCAGCTGCAAATGCTTGTGCAGCAAATAATTCAGCAACCGACGGTCGTTGATGCGGATTTCAAAAGCCTCATCCGAGGCCCCAAAGGCCTTCATGATGCCGTAGGCCACTTTCACAATTTCCACATCGGCTTCCGCTGATTCCACCCCGAACATATCCACGTTCAGCTGCCAGTGCTCGCGAAGACGCCCCCGCTGAGGGCGTTCGTACCTAAAAAGGTTTGGCACGGAAAACCAGCGCAAAGGAAAAACCAGCTCTTTGCGCTTTTGGGCCACCATGCGGGCCACGGTCGGCGTCATTTCCGGCCGGATGGTGACATCGCGCCCGCCGCGGTCGGTAAAAGTATAGGTTTGCTCGTTGACTATCTCTTCCCCGCTTTTAGCCTTATACAGGGCGGTTTCTTCCAGAATGGAGGCATTGTATTCCAGATAGCCAAAACTCTCGGCAACCTTTTTCCATACGCCAAAAATATAGTTCTGGTAAAACTGGTCAGCGGGATAAAAATCCCGGGTACCTTTGTAGGGTTCTAAAGAAAGGCTCATTGGATATTTTTATTTGAAAAAAGTAAGGTAACGGAACCTGAAAAGCCCATTTATTATACCAAATTATCCGGGATTCCGCCTAATGAGGGCTTTGACACTGCGTCCGGATTATGGAAAAATCAAGGGAGATGAAAAAACCTGCCCGCAAAATTCCGGCCACCATGGCCACCCAGCACCCCGACCACGCCAACCGGCCGTACTGGCAAAAAGAGGCTTTCATTCCCACCCTCAAGGAAGCTGAAGAGTGTTTTTTGTGCTTTTCAGATTTGGGAATTAGCGAATACAAATGGGACTGGGAAGGCAAGCTGGTGGACGAGTCCGTACTGGAAAGGCTTCTGGCCGAACATTTCCAG
>JAMCYA010000052.1:4123-8871 GCA_023473845.1 Patescibacteria group bacterium | reverse complement strand
ATGGTGGCCGGAATTTTGCGGGCAGGTTTTTTCATCTCCCTTGATTTTTCCATAATCCGGACGCAGTGTCAAAGCCCTCATTAGGCGGAATCCCGGATAATTTGGTATAATAAATGGGCTTTTCAGATTTGGGAATTAGCGAATACAAATGGGACTGGGAAGGCAAGCTGGTGGACGAGTCCGTACTGGAAAGGCTTCTGGCCGAACATTTCCAGTACTTTAAAGACCAGCCCTTAGGCCAAAAAAAGTTTTTGACTTTCCGGCTGCCCAACCCCAAAGTGGAAACCGAATTCCGCCTGGGCCGCGCGCTCATGGGCATGCTGACGGCAGCCAGCCTGTCCCGCCAGGCCGACTTGCACACGCCGCCCATGTTCGAAGTTATTTTGCCCATGACCGAAAGCGCGGAGGAAATGATAGATATCCAGGAAGCCTTTGCCGAAGTGGCCAACCTAAAGCACCGGCTTTACAACCACGAAAAAAACGCACTCAAGCACATAGAGATTGTGCCGCTGTTTGAAAGCGTACGGAACATTGCGGAGTCGGACCGGATTTTGGAGGACTACCTGCGCCTCCACAAATGGAAATTCGGCTTTGTGCCAAAATACATGCGGCCGTACGTGGCGCGCTCCGACCCCGCCTTAAACTCCGGCCTGGTACCCACCGTACTGGCCATCAAAATTGCTTTGTCACGCTACCGCCAGTTTGAAGAAAAGCATAAAACCAAGCTTTTCCCGGTGATTGGCGTGGGTACGCTCCCGTTCCGCGGCAGTATTAACCCGCTGCGCATCAATGATTTTATTAAAGAATACAAAGGCATACGCACGGCCATTATCCAAAGCGCTTTCAGGTACGACTTTCCCAAGGACAAAGTAAAAGCCGCAGTCATCAGGCTGGAAAGAGAGCTGCCCCAGGGCCAAGCCAAACTCATCCCCGCGGATGAAGAGCAAAAGCTGCTGGAACTGATTCGGCCGTTCGAAACAGCTTACCAGAACACCGTGGAAAAAATCGCCCCGCTGGTCAACCAAGTGGCAGACCATCTGCCCAAACGCCGGGAACGCGTGCTGCATACCGGCCTATTCGGCTACAACCGCGGCGTGGGCAAGATCCGGCTGCCCCGGGCCATCAGCTACACGGCCGCGCTCTATTCTTTGGGTGTGCCGCCGGAGCTGATTGGCACCGGCCGCGGCCTGAAGCTGGCCGCAGAAAAGCACGGCGTTAAACTTATTAAAAAATATTACCTTAACCTCAAGACCGACATGCAAGCGGCCGGCAACTACCTAAGCTGCGGCGTCCTTAAGGAGCTGGCCAAAAAACACTTAGAGTGGGCGCAGGTCCAGGAAGACGTCAAATCCATTGAACGCGCCTTGAATATAAAACTCGGGCCCAAAACCCGCGAACAAAAAGAACACGCCAGACTGTCGGAGCTTATCTACAAAAAGCTGCTCAAAAACAAAAACCCGCAAAGAGAAATTGAAAAAGCCGCGCTCTTAAGGCACAGCATGGGTTAAGCAAAAGGGAACCGCACAACCTGCCGGTTCCCTGTTTTTTTGCGCTGCCTACATGCCGCGAATGACGTAAGTCGCCTTAAAGCCCGAGAGCTCCAAATACGCCTTAGTACAATTCATGGAACAGAAGACCAGCCTTTCCACCACGCCAACTGCCATGTTGTGCTGCCTTTGGTACTCCGTCATCTCTGCGGGCAGGGCCGGCCTAAGCAAAAACGCATGAGCAAAGCTGCTTAAAGCCGTCTGCTGCTCAAAGGGCTTGAGTCCGAATACTGCCACATCCACGCCATGGATCCTTGAGCAAGTACCGAAACCCTCGCTGATGCCCAAAAAATACAGCGGCACCAGGCCTTCGCCCAAATAGAACTGGTTGTAGGTATGAAGGGCGCTCGGCAGTGCCGGACGTCCCTCGAATAAGGTTTCCATCGTCCTGCGCTGGTCCTGTCTGAGGTGCGCCATAATAAATTCCTCCGTAAAAAAATCCCCTTCTGGTGAAAGGGGTGTGGCTGGTTGCAAGCTTTGCACTCAAACAGACCGCTTTCTGTATTTTTTGGCCATCATCATCAAACCGCGGTACTGGCGACTCTGAAATTTCATAACTGTATGATAATATTAATTTATGAATAAAAAATCGTCAACTCCCAGCCTCCTCGTCATTGGCTCCGTGGCCTTTGATGACATTGAAACGCCTTTCGGCAAGGCCAAAAAAACTTTAGGCGGCAGCGCCACCTATATTTCGCTTGCTGCCAGCTACTTTACCAAACCCGGCCTGGTGGCCGTAGTGGGCGAAGATTTTCAACAGCAGCATTGTGAAATTTTACAAAACAGAAAAGTCGACCTTATGGGCCTGGAAATGGCCGAAGGCAAAACTTTCGCCTGGGGCGGCAAATACCATTTTGACTTAAACGCCAGGGAAACCCTGTTCACGCACTTGAACGTGTTCGAAAATTTTTCACCCGAACTTTCCCCCACCCAACGGAGCACCCCTTATGTATTTTTGGGGAACACCCACCCGGCCCAGCAGATTAAAATCATTTCCCAGTTAAAAAACCCGAGGTTCGTAGGCCTGGATACCATGAACTACTGGATAGAAAAAACTCCCAAGGAATTAGGGCAGGTTTTAAAAATGGTGGACGCGCTGGTCATAAACGATTCCGAGGCGCGGGAGCTCTCCAAAGAGCACAACTTGCTGAAAGCCGCGAAAAAAATCTCCGGTTTAATGCACCAAAACAAAAAGCGCCTGCTGATTATCAAACGCGGCGAATACGGCCTCCTGCTTTTCCAGGGCGGCAAAATTTTCCACTTGCCCGGCTTTCCTTTGGAGGATGTGGTAGACCCAACGGGCGCGGGCGACAGCTTTGCCGGCGGCTTTATGGGGCACTTGTCGGCCAAGTCGGATTTTTCCTGGGACAACTTTAAAAAAGCCTGTGTGGCCGGTTCGGCCATGGCCAGCTTTTGTGTGCAGGATTTCGGCACCAAAGCCCTGCAAAACTTAAGCCGCGCAAAGATTAACCAGCGCATCCAGGGCTTCAGGCACCTGACCCACTTCTAATTCATATGTTATCGGGTTCCCGCGAAAGCCTGCGGGGCGTCTTGACATTTGGCGTAAAATCCTTAAAATACCTCCAATACCCAGGAGGTACACAGACTTGGATACCCAACCCAGCCCGTACTCGGGCGACGGACGTGGCCGGAAACACCGGCCGGAACACCAGACGGATGGATACCTGAAAACCCCCGAACCGGACTGGCTGCAGCTCATTACGAGCGGTAACTTCACTCAGCGGCAAGCCCGTCGGGCGTTTCTCCGCGGCCCCAAACTCCGCGAAGGCATCAACCTCGTCCTCATCCCGGCGGCTTAATACCGCCAACCTGCAACTCGATGGCCCCAATGCCATCCTCAACCCAGCCGGACGCGCACCACCCACGCGCGTCCGGCTTTCCTTTTGTGGATAACCCCGTTTGCTATAATACAAATATTAAAAAACTAACAGCCAATTCCAAGCTGTATTTTTAGAAATCCGGGACAAAGATAATATCCAAAACAATCTAGAACCCCGGATTATAAATTTACAATTTGGATTTGGAAACCACCCCGAAAAGCGGGCGGCGGCTTTGGTATTTGCCGCCCTGCTGTGTCGGACAAAAGGAGCCATATGGCAAAAATCATGGCGGAATATATTTGGATGGATGGCAAAAAGCCCACAGCCAAACTCCGCTCCAAAACCAAAATAATAGAAGGGCCGGTGCGTGAACTTACAGACCTCCCCATGTGGGGCTTTGACGGGTCTTCCACAAAGCAGGCAGAAGGGCATTTCTCCGACTGCATGCTAAAGCCCGTGTATTTTATCCCCGACCCCGTCCGCGGCGAACCCAACGTGCTGGTTATGTGCGAAGTTTTGAATGCCGACGGCACACCCCACGCCACTAACACCCGCCACCATTTGGCAAAACTGATGGAAAAACACGAGGCAGAAGAGCCGATTTTTGGTTTTGAACAGGAATACACGCTCTACCGCAAAGACTGGCCCGTGGGCTGGCCGCAGCACGGCTTCCCCCATCCCCAGGGCCGCTACTACTGCGGCGTAGGCTGCGACGAGGTTTACGGCCGCAAAGTCGTGGAAACTCACATGCGCGATTGCATCAAAGCGGGCATCTGCATTTCGGGAATTAATGCCGAGGTTATGCCCGCACAATGGGAATTCCAAATCGGCCCCCTGCCGCCTCTGGAAGCGGCGGACCAATTATGGCTGGCGCGCTGGATTTTGTACCGCCATGGCGAGGATTTCGAAGTCTATGCCAAGCTGGACCCAAAGCCCATGGCCGGGGACTGGAACGGCGCGGGCGGCCACACCAATTTTTCCACCAAGGCCATGCGGGAAGAAGGCGGCCTGGAGGTAATCAAACAAACCTGTGAAAAGTTATCAAAACTGCACAACCAGCACATGAAAGTCTACGGTGCGGAAAACGACCTGCGCCTGACCGGCAAACACGAAACCTGCAGCTACAAGGAATTCCGCTACGGCGTTTCCGACCGGGGCGCTTCGGTGCGCATTCCCATGGACACGGCTAACAAAGGCAAGGGCTATCTGGAAGACCGACGGCCCGCAGCTAATCTGGATCCCTACCAAGTATGTACAGCGCTCGTGGAAACCGCCTGCGGCAGCGGCTTTGATCCGGAAAAGTACGGCTGGCAAAATTTTGATCCGGAAAAGTAACCCCCCCCCGGCCGCCTGCGACCCG
>JAMCYA010000052.1:1824-4113 GCA_023473845.1 Patescibacteria group bacterium | reverse complement strand
CATCAGGAAAAGGCTGTACCGCAACTTGGAGCCCTACCCGCACCCCGACCCCAAAAAACAATTTTTGGATCAGCTGATTTTTGTCATTGGCGCACTGGGCCCCATTTCCACCCTGCCCCAAATTTACACCATTTTTGCCCACAAAAATGCAGCTGGAGTATCGGCTTTTTCCTGGTTTGCCTATTTCCTATTTTCCATTGTCTGGGTCGTATACGGGGTTGTTCACAAAGAAAAGGCCATCATCTTCACCTACAGCCTCTGGATTCTAATGAACGGCCTGGTGGCATTAGGCGCAATAATTTATTAAAACACCCGCCTCACTTAAGAGGCGGGTGTTTTTTATTCAATTTAATTCCAGCCGCGGTTTTTTTGCTGCCTTAGGCTTTCTGTTTCGTCCGGGCGGGTAAAATCGTCTTCCAAACGGTAAGTCGTACCTTTCTCCGGCGAAGAGACTTCAAAAATATCCGAGTCTTCCAGGGCTTCCACCCGATGCTTCTGCGGAGGCTTTACCAAATAACCCTTTTTGGGTTCCATGGGGATTTTCCGGATTTCTCCCGCATCATCCTCCAGCCAAATTACGGCCCGGCCGGAAAACAAAGTAATTACTTCTTCTTTGGTTTCATGATACTGAAACGAGAGTCTTTTGCCGGCTGCCACATGCAAAATTTTGCCAGTGCGCTCCGAGTCCTTGGGAGTAAGCACAACCTCATAGCCCCAGGGCTTTTCCACACGTTCATAAAACGGCTCTAAAAAAAATTTCATAATAAATTATGGTTTTTCTTTTTCTTCTTCAGACGGGGTGACCAGCCCTTTTTCTACCAATTTCTTGTGCAGAGTTGCATACTCCTCATCGCTCATCCACCTCTTTTCCTGCTCCTGTTTAAGGATTTCCCGGCGGGTAAGCTTCGGTTTTTCCGCCTTCACCGGCCGTGTTCCGGGTTTCTTTTTCACAGGCGGCTTCACCGGGCCGGGCTCAGGCCGGGACAACGGGGCTTCCGGTGCGGCTTCGGTGCTTTGCGTTCCGGCTTCCCGGACTAAATGCCTGAGCTCGCTGAAAATTTGCCGCTTAATGCTTTCGGAAGGCGGCTGGGTGTTATCATACCATTCATAAACCCATTTTTTTGCCACACCGGTGTGCTCCAGAACCGAGGCAGCCACTTTTTCCACCCCGCCAGCCGCATCCACCATACTCCGAAAAGCCCGCTGCGCTTTTGCAGCTTCGGATTCTCCACTGTCCTCGTGCGAATAAAATTTTCTGCGTTCATCCATGGCGTCAAAAAGACTGTCTTTATTTTTCGCCGCTTTCTTTTTCCGGCTCAGCCGGCGCGCTAGTCTCGGGTTTTGGCTTGGTTGCCATAGGCGGGACCAACTTTTTTGGGCCAAAACTCACCTTTTGGGGATCGGCCGTTGCCAAAAACTCCACGGAGCCCAAAATCTTATTGCGGATGGCCGGGCTTTCCGGCGCCACTCCGGTTTGGAACCACCGCATAACCACCGGTGCGCCAATATCACAATCCTTGTCCACCAGTTTTGCCGCGGCCTCCAGGGAACCGGCCTTCTGAATTAGCCTGCCCATGAGGCCAAAAAATTTTTCAGTCTGATCTCCGGTTTCCGCCCGGCGGCCGGGGTTTTCCGGTTTTATTTCCGACATAAGAAAGCTGTTACTTATCTTATGACTTTCCACTCCTTGCTGAAGGAGCGCCTGATAACTTTATTATAAACCAAATTAATCGCCCAAAGCGACAGAAGCTTGGCCCAGCCCACGTTGTGGGCGCGCCGGGAAGTGTGCATCACAAACAAACCGGTTTCCACCCAAGTCCTGCCCACTTTGCTTAGTCGGCCGAAAAGGTCGTTATCCTCCCCTACCACCAAGGCCCCATTAAAACCATTAACCTGCTTAAACGCACTGGCGCGGACCATCTGGAATTCGCCCGAGGCCATGCCCAGGTGCAAAACATTGTTATAAAACTGGTATACGCGGTTAACCAGGCCAAAAAACATTTTGTCAGATAGCGTAACATGTTCGGGCAGCACCTTTAAAAAAACAGTCAGGCCGCACAGGCCGCGGTCTTTTTCAAAACGCTCCAGCGTCTGCTGAAAAAACTCATTAATATTGGGGATAAACACATCGGCATCCATAAACAACAAGTACTCGCCGCTGGCCACCGCAGCGCCCGCGTTCCGGCCACCGCCAATGGTCTGCCGGGTTTTTCTGTCGTGGACCACGACTTTATCCGCATATTTTTTGGCCAATTCTACGGTCCGGTGGTCATGATTACCAGCGGGTTT
>JAMCYA010000052.1:1097-1814 GCA_023473845.1 Patescibacteria group bacterium | reverse complement strand
ATGGGCTTCGGTCCGTGCTCCCGCCGTCCGAGACGATTATCTCATAGCTAACCACACGGAGGGCTTTTAACCCGCTCAAAGTTTTTGCTATGACTTTTTCCTCGTTCAGGGTGGGAACGATTATGGAAAGCTTCATATTTCAGTTTTCACCAAATAACGATTAATGGCCCAAAGGGCATAAATGACAACAAAAATGGAAACGAAAACAAACACAATCTTCATGGGGCCAACCACGGAAGCATACAAATGCCCGAAGAAATACCCCACCAAAAGCAAAAAAGCCGTCCAGATAAAGCCACCGAATAAATTTAAAATTACGTATTTTTTAAAGTCCACGCGGAGCATGCCCGCCACAATCAGGGTGGCCAGGGCAAAACCGAAGCCCATGGTAATTTTGGAAATGAACAAAATTTTGTTCTGATAGGTTTTAAAGCGTTTCTCAATCTTGGCAATTATTTCCGGGGTGATATTTAAAAACCCGCCAAACTTATGGAGTATGGGCTTGGCGCCGAAACGCCCTACGCCATACCAGCCGATGTCAGCCACAAAATCCCCGCCCATTAAAGCAAAGTATAACGGCACCAAATCAAACTGTCCGAGCCGATACAAAAACCCGCTGGTAATCATGACCACCGGACCTTCCACAATGCACAAAATAAAAACAATGGCGTATTTGGAAAAGTTAAAAAAATCAAGGACAGTTTGATTTGGTGCCGT
>JAMCYA010000052.1:0-1087 GCA_023473845.1 Patescibacteria group bacterium | reverse complement strand
TAGATTGAGAAACTGGATAGGGTGCATATACCCACAGAGTAGCACAAAATCGCTTAAAAATCACTTTTTTAATCCCCATTATGAAATAAAATCTCCGAATAAGCGTATTAGGTGGTATAATTAAAGCAAGAAAATTAAACCTGATTTATGAAAAAAATCCTTTTGGCTGTTGGCCTGGCTGCGCTGCTCGCGGCTGGCTGCAACAGCTCAAAGTCTGCTGCACAAAACCCGGGCGCACAGCCAGTAGCCCAGGCGCCTGAGCAGCAGACAACCCCAACCCCGGCGCCCGCTGTCCAGACACAGTCCAACGTAAAGGTCCAAAACGTTGACGACGCCTTAAACGAGCTTGATAAGCAGGCAGCCAGCGAACAATCCCTGACTGCCGGCACGGATGACAGCGACTTGACTGCCACAGATGCCACTGAGCTTAACAGCCTTACGGAGGTGCCAAATGGAAACTAAATTAAAAATAGCGGCGGCTCTTGCCTCCATTTCCATCCTGGTACCGGCTTTTGCCCTGGCTGCCTTGCCGGCGCAGGGAACCGCCGGTGCGGGACAGAATTTTTGCACCCGGCTGCCGGGACTGACCACGCAAGTCAACAACCGGCTGGCACAGTCAACCACCAGCCTGCAAAACCGCCAGCAGGAAATCCAGACCAAGGTGCAGGAGAGGCAAGCAACGCGAACTCAGCAGCTTACCCAGATACGCAATACTGCCGCCCAGGACCGCCAGGCAATTTATACCCAGCTTATGGCCAAGGCCACGACCGATGCGCAAAAACAGGCCGTAACCACATTTCAGAACACCATTGAAGCTGCGGTTACCACCCGCCAGACCGCGGTTGACGCCGCAAGACAGGCCTACTGGACAGCCTTAGACTCCGATTTAGGCTCCCGCCAGACCGCGGTTTCTACGGCCCGGCAGAATTTCTTCAGTGCCATCCAGACGGCGCTAACCACGGCCAGCAGCCAATGCGCTGCGGGCACGGCCCCGACCACGGTAAGACAAAATTTCCAAACCGCGCTGCAAGCGGCCAAAACTCAGTTTGCCACCAACCGTAAGGCAATCGACAAAATTGGCCCGGAA
>JAMCYA010000010.1 GCA_023473845.1 Patescibacteria group bacterium | reverse complement strand
GACGATGATTCTTTGCGCCACATTATGCATGACAATCTGGCCCAGGCCGGTTATGAAGTGTTGGTTGCGCCTGACGGCGAGGAAGGCCTGAAACAAGCCTTGGAGGGCAAGCCGGATGCGATTTTGCTGGATATTATGATGCCTAAGATGGACGGGATTACCATGCTTAAGCAGTACCGGGAAAAGATGCCCGACAGCCAGGTCCCGGTAATTATGCTTTCCAACCTGGGCGAGGTTAAGCAGGTGTCCGAAGCTTTGGCTTTAGGCGCCAAAGATTACTGGGTCAAGTCTTCTTTCGGTATTGGGGAAATAGTTGACCGGGTAAAAGAAAAGCTAAAATAACATCTTAAAAAGCCCCCGCCACTGGCGGGGGCTTTTTGTTTGTGGTTTAGATTTGGATTTTGGAAAAAAGGTAGCTGCCGGCGGAGAGAATAATAAGGCTTAAGATTACCAGTATGGAGAAGTCCAGGCTCAGGGCAAAATGGTTGCTGGCGGTCAGCGCGCCCCGCAGTCCGTCTACGCCGTAAGTCAGGGGATCAATGCGGGTAATGAAGCTCATAAGCTTGGGCAGGCCGACCAGCGGGAAAATGGCGCCCGAAAGGAAATAGGTGGGCATGATTACAAAACTCATAATCAGCTGGAAGCCCTGGAAGTCGGTGAGCATAGAAGCGATGGCTGTGCCCAAGGCGGTAAAAAGCAGGGCAATTAGAAACATGAAGACAATCGCCAGGAAGAAATATAATACGGGGTTGTGCATTTGCAAACGGAAACCCGCGGCAAAGGACAAAACAAAAACAATCAGTCCCTGCAGGGTGGCCACCGTGGCTCCGCCCAAAACCCGACCCAGCATAATGTTGAAACGGGAAACGGGCGCGACCAGGGTTTCTTTGAGGAAGCCAAATTGGCGGTCCCAGATCATTTCCACGCCGTTGAACATGGAAGTAAACAGCACGCTCATACCAATAATGCCGGGCGCCAGGAATTCAATGTAGTTGCCCTGGCCGGCCCGCGCAAACACCTGGCCCAAGCCATAACCCAAGGCAAAGAGGTAGAGGATGGGCTGCCCCAGGCTGCCGATAATTCTGGATTTTGACCTCAGGTAGCGCTTAACCTGCCTGAGCCACATGATGTAAATAGTCGTCATTTTAGTTCCTGCCTCCCCGGCGCATAAATGCGCCTCGCATGCGGTCCGCGCCGCTGGCTTCCTCTTCCCGGATAGCATGCCCGGTGAGCTGTAAAAAGGCGTCTTCCAGGCTTTGCGTGCCGGTTTGGGTTTTGAGTTCATCGGCGGTGCCACGGGCCACAATGCGTCCCTGGTCAATAATGGCAATCCGGTCGGCTACGCGGTCCGCTTCTTCCATATAATGAGTAGTGAAGAAGACCGTGGTCTGTTCTTTTTTGTTCAGGTCTTGAATATAGCCCCACATGTGGTTTCGCGTTTGCGGATCCAGCCCCAGAGTGGGCTCGTCCAAAAAAATAATTTTCGGGTGGTGCAAGAAACTCCTGGCAATTTCCAGCCGGCGCTTCATGCCCCCAGAAAAATTTTTTACCAATACGTCTTTTTTGTCCCAGAGCTCCACAAATTCCATCAGCTGCTTGATTCTTTCTTTCAGGCCGGTGTTTGGGACTTTGTAGAGTACGGCATGAAAGTGCATGTTTTCATAAGCCGTAAGCTCATCATCAAGACTGGGGTCTTGAAAAACTATGCCAAAAGAGTTGCGAACTTCATGTTTGTTGATTTGGGGGCTGTGGCCGTTGATTTCAATTTTGCCCGATGTGGGATCGAGCAGGGTGGTCAGCATTTTAATGGTGGTGCTTTTTCCAGCACCGTTTGGCCCCAAAAATGCAAAAATTTCACCTTTGTCCACATTAAAGGAGATATTGTCGACTGCGGTAAAATCACCGAATTTTTTAATTAGATTTGATACGTTTATCATAAAGTGATTATAGCAGAAACCAGCGCGCTTGGGGAATAAAAATTATGAAAGATTTTTTTCAGCTGTTTGTAGTATACAGAGCCAGCCAAAATTAAACTTAAAGGTCGAAACGCTTTTAGGTGCTGCCAAAAAGTTTATTACAATAATTTTTAAAAAATATTTCAAAATTAACGAAAGGAACAATATGAAAAACAAGAAAAAAATTGCGGGAATTATTACCACTTTGGCCATGATGCCGGCCATGGCCTTTGCCCAGGGCCCGTCAGTCCAAAGCCGGGTGCACTTGTCCAGTTGGACAGGTACCGCCATCAATATTTCGGGTACCAGCTTCACCTTAAATGCCGCCAATGGCGGCACCTATACCGTGGATGCCTCTGCGGCTAAAACCCACAGGCGCTTCGGGGCAGCCATGCAGGTTGCCGATATTCAGCCGGGCGACAGCGTGGTAGTGAGGGGGCTGGCTAACGGCAGCAGCATTAAGGCGGAATTGATCCGCGACACGTCCTTGCAGGCAAGAAACGGCGTGTTCTCCGGGAAAGTTACGGCCTTAAACGGCGCAAGCTTTACCCTGCAAACCTACGGCCGCGGTTCTGAGACTATTAATACGGACAGCGCCACGGTGTTCAAGAAGAACGGCCAGCCTGCCCAGCTGAGCGATGTAATGGTCGGCAGCCAGGTACGGGTCAGCGGAGTCTGGGACAAAACCAACAACAATGTGTCTGCCAAATTTGTGAACGTGGTTGTCAGGATGGCCCGGATTAATGTTACCGGAACCTTAAGTTCCGTCAGTAATACCAGTCTTACTGTCAGTGGTTCCAACGGTACTACCTATCTCGTCGATGCTTCCAGGGCCAGAATAGTAAAGCTGCGCGGCGGCAAAATTAACTTGACTGATTTGGCTTCCGGCGACCACTTAAGAATTTATGGCCGACATGAAGTAAATTCCACTAACGTTACTGCGACCTTTATTCGAGACCTTTCCAAATAGGAAAAGAATAAAAACTCCCCCGCGAAATACGGGGGAGTTTTTATTTGCATGAGTTTATTTTTTCCCAATCCTTGAGAGCTTTTCCGCGCGTTCCAAAATTTTTGCAGCATGCAGAATACTTTCAGCGGCCAAGCGTTCCCCCTGTTCTATATAAACGGCTTTTGTTTCCCCGCTTGCCGCGGTTATCCTCTGGAAGCTTCTTTTACCCGGCTTGGGCGAGGGGGTTTTTGAATCTACGGCTGACCTGAGTTCGGTTTTGTATCCGCCGACGAGTACGGCTGTCAGCCCCCGTGAATCAATTAACATGGCCGTATCGTTGCCGCTGTCTCCAGCAACTAAGCCTTTATTGATGCCGCAAATTTTTTCCAAATAATTTACCGCATCGGCTTTGGTCGCCGGCAAGATGTCAAGGCAGTATTTTTTGATTGGCGCATTAGCAGGGAGGTTTCGATTATGGCCGATTTCTTCGCAGGTTAAAATGTTTTGTTTAGGAAAAAACCTAGACACTTCTTGGCTTACAGTTTCAAGATTTTCGGGAGAAGAAAAAAATTGCGGGAATTATTACC
>JAMCYA010000031.1 GCA_023473845.1 Patescibacteria group bacterium | reverse complement strand
GGCACCATAGCCGTATTTTTCGTAGTGGTGGCCGGATATATTTATATGTCAGCCGACGGCAATCAGGAATCGGTGGACAAAGCAAAGGATATATTGGTCAGCAGCATTACGGCCATGGTCATTTTACTGGGCGGCTACGTGTTGCTCAAAGCCATTAATCCTGACCTGATTAAATTCAAATCCATTCAGCCACCCAGCGTACAGCTCGATACTACGGGCTGGAATAACATACCTCCGGTAGTCATCCCGGCCGGCACGGGCACAACCACGCCGGATGGCAGCGGGCCCACCAACGGCATGAGCGAACAAACCGCCCGCAACTATTTTCAGACCAACGGCGTTTCCGTTAATGCTCAGCCGCCTAAAACCATGCTACAAGGGCTCCAATCAGGCATAGCCCAAGAAGTCGTCAATCTTAAACAAAAATGCAACTGCAGCGTGACCATTACGGGCGGAACTGAACCCGGACACTCAACAACCGGCACCTACAGCCACGGCAACGGCTATAAACTGGATCTAAGCCTAAACTCACAACTAGACACATACATTACCACCAATTTTAAAAATATTGGTCCCAGAGGCGGGGATAATGCCATGCAATACCAATCTCCAACTGGCGCAATCTACGCAAAAGAGTCTGATCACTGGGATATAGTTAGAACATAGTGTATACTATGTCGCATAAGATACATTGTGCGACATAGCGGATCCACCCAAAACACCACCCCCTTTTAAATAAACCACTATGTGCTAGGCTGCTCCAAAAGTAAAGTTGGGAGAAAGCGCGGCAGAAAATGAAATTGAAATCAAAAAACCAGGACCACCTTTTAGCTTCGGTGACCTGGTTTTTTGATTGAAAATTACTTTACTAAACCTAAAAACACATTCACAAACTCCCCCGCCTGCAACATAAAACATTGTGCTGCTACTTCTGGACGTACAAAATAAAAAGGAAGGCTTGTTTATTTTACCTGATTTACAACTGTTTTTAGGGACCGCACGACCCGAGGAAAAATTTTGACCAAATGGCCGATTGCAGCCCTGCTGGTCCCAGAGCCTAAAGTAATACGGAGATTACTCTTAACCAGCCGGCTAGGAACACCGATGGCCCTAAGCACATGGGAAGGTTGGTTTTCATTGGAACTGCAGGCACTGCCCGTGGAAACACAAATACCATATGCGTCCAGGTACAACAACAAGGCCTCGCCTTCCACACCCGGGACTGTTAGGTTTAAATTATTAGGCAAGCGCAGTCCTGAATTAAGCTGCGGCCCGTTTAAGATAATTTCTGGAACGCGCCGGGCTAAAGACTTGGCCAAAAAATCGCGCAAAGCGGCCAGCCGGACTGATTCTGTTTTACGGCTTGCCCGGGCCAGGGACAGAGCTTTGGCTAAGCCGACCGCCGCAGCCACGTTTTCCGTCCCGCTCCTAAGCCCCCTTTCCTGGCCGCCTCCCAGGAGCAGTGGAAAAAGCGGAGTGCCAATTTTGGCATACAAAACTCCGGACTGTTTCGGCCCGTAAATTTTGCCGCCGTTTAAAGTGAGGAGGTCTACGTTTAAACGGTTGACGGAGAGGTCGTAAAACCCCGCTGCCTGACAGGCGTCAGTGTGAAAATAAATCCTTCCATGCTTCCGCTTGCTTCTTTCAAAATTTATTTTGAAAAGAAATTTTCCGATTTCGGCAATGGGCTGCAAGGCTCCGATTTCATTATTAGCAAACATTATTGACACCAATGCGGTTTCCGGACGAATCGCCTTGGCAAGCTCCCTGACAGAGACCAGGCCTTCGGCGCTGGTTTTTAAATAGGTTACGGCATACCCCTTTTTTTCAAGCTCGGCAAAAGGTTTTAACACCGCAGGGTGTTCAATCGCCGAAGTAATGAAATGCGCTTTCCGTCCTGCCAGAGCTTTGGCAAAACCCAAAATTGCCAAATTGCAACTCTCCGTGCCTCCGGCCGTAAAAACAATCTCTTCTTGCCGGGCAGCCAGAACCTCCGCAACCTGTTTTCTGGAATCTTCTAGGGCCTGTCTGGCTTTCTGGCCTTGCCAATGCAAGCTGGATGGGTTGCCGTATACCCGGCCCAAATACGGGCGCATGGCGCGTTCCACCTGCGCACTTACAGGCGTAGCCGCGGCGTAATCAAAATAAAAGATTTTCGTTGTTTGTCTAGCCCTTGATTGCATATAAATCGTGGTGATTATAACACACATACCCAAAAATAAAAAAGCTGCGCCACCAAAAAACAGCTTGGGGCGCAGCGGCGAAGGAGGGCCTGCGAAGCCTGTCTCGGCGGCAAATAACAACAGCTGCCTGAGTCAGATACGGCTTCTTTCCGGAACAAGCCATTGCCCGGATTTTCCATAATGCCTCTTGCGGTACCCAATGTACCCCAGCCGCTCCAGCATTACAGAACAGGTCCAAATTTTCCTCCTTCGCCGCCTTCCGTGGCGGGCACTGTCTTTAGAAGAGCCGAGCCCTTTAAAGCAGCCTCTTCAAGCCACGGGGAAAGTAAAAAACTAAGGGGCCCAGGCTGTCTGCCTGCGGTCTAGGGAGTGTCCCGTCAAGCGCAGCTGCATTCTTGCGCGGGCTTGATGTTAGAAACCCGTAGGGCCCCATCCACTTTTTTACCTTTTATGCGTAGCTGCAAGTTTACAGGAGCAGAGGCGCTTTGTCAACAGAATCAAACCCAAAAAACCTTATGGCCATAAGGTAAATTGGAAAGAAAACCTGCGCGAGCTACCGGCTGGATTTTATAAATCCGGCCGCTTGCGCCTCGCCTTCAGTGGCAAAACACTGTTCCGGGTTTACGCGTTCATAAAAACTGCCTCCGGGCACATGGTAAAGCTTCCTCCCCTGGGAAGAAATATTGCCCTTAATTATACACGGCCCCGAACTGGCGGTTTGAAAATTTTTAGCGGGTAGAATCCCCTCTTCGGCCGGAATTGCCTGTGTTTCTTTTTGCAAATTGTTAAATTTTGTGTTATAATTATTTTGTAATCTTTGCACGTGTTTCTGCCATTCCTGGTCATACCGACCCGTGCCAAAACCCAGCAAAAAGACCAGCAAGTAGCCAATGCCTAAAATCAAATTTGTACGATTTTCCGAAATTACTTTTTTTATTTCTGCGTAGTTTTTCATTTCTTTAATCTTAACACTTTGCGGTAAAATTACCATGCAATATGCCTTTGTCCTGGGAAGAGTCTACACCCTCTCGCTTGCGGAACTGATTGCGGTTTTGGAAAAAGCCGACCCGGCTTTAAACCTTAACGGTGACCCGGTAAAAATCATCGAGGCGTCCGAGGAAGTGCTGGTTGTCGAAACGCCTGCTCCCCTGAAAGCCGAGATCCTGCAAAAACGGCTCGGCGGCTCCATAAAGATTTTGCAAATTGTGGACACGATAAAAAAACGGCCTCAGGACTCGGTTAATTTTGCCCTAAAGCACTACTTCCGGCCCAGCACCTTAAGAAAACAGTTTTTAAAAGAGTATAAAGGCAAAATTCAAATCGGGCTAAGCATTTACCTGCTGGATCCGGAATTGGCCAGGCGACCCTCGCCGAACGCCTCGGAAAAAAATCCGCAAATAAGCATTTTTACGGAGCCAAAACGGATTGGCATGATGGCAAAAAAAACTTTAACGGAAAGCGATTACAGTGTCCGGCTCGTACTGCCTGAATACAACTCGCTTGCCCTGGCTTCCGTGGTGGTGACCAAAAATCTGCTGCTGCAAAAGGGCGCGGAAATCTGCATCCTGGCAGGCAAAGAAGTCGTATACACGGCCAAAACCCTAACAGTACAGGATTTTGAGGACTACGGCCGCCGCGACTACCAACGGCCAGCCCGCGACGAAAAGCAGGGCATGATTCCGCCCAAGGTTGCCCAAATCATGCTCAACCTTTCGGGCGCGAAAGCCGGGGAAACCCTGCTCGACCCTTTTTGCGGCATTGGCACCATGGTCCAAGAAGGCCTGCTTTTGGGCTACCGCATGCTAGGTTCTGATATTAACAAGCAAGCCATAAAGGGCAGCGAGCAAAACCTGGAATGGTTCAGAAACCGCTACAAAATCGCGCCGGGCAAATACCATTTTGAAACTGCAGATGCGAGGCATATCCATAAGCTGCTGGAAACCCAAAAAATCAACTCTATTGTGAGCGAATCCACGCTTGGCCCCATTTACTCGACCTACCCCAAAAAAAGCGAGATTGACGCCAATTTTAGCGATTTACAAACCCTTTACCGGGAAACCTTTAAGGAATTTCTAAAAATTCTCCCCGCGGGCGGCCGCATTGTTATTTGTATCCCTGCATACCGCCGCGGCAAGGACGAATACGACACCCTGCCCAGCCTTGACTGGGCCAAGGATTTAGGCTATAATTGTATAGATTTGATTTCTCCAGTTTTGGCCAAAAAGCTAAAATTTCTCAAGCTTACTGCTAGAAATACTGCCATTTATGACCGCAAGGATCAGATTGTGGCAAGAGAAATCGCAATTTTCCAAAAACAGTAATTTTTATTTTCAAATATGGCCCATAAAAAAGCAGGCGGCAGTACCAGTTTAGGCCGCGACTCAGTTTCCAAGCGCTTAGGCGTAAAAATTTTCGGCAACCAGGCCGTTAAAACCGGTCAGGTAATTGTCCGCCAAAAAGGCACCAAATACCACCCGGGTAAAAATGTGCGCATGGGCGGCGACTCCACCTTGTACGCAGTGGCGACCGGATTGGTTAAATTCCAAAGCAAGATGTCGAAAAAATTCCACGGCAACCTGCGGCGAACCAGAATTGTCAACGTGGTGCCCGCCAAATAAATTCCATTTAAAAAACACCCCCTCTTGCTGAGGGGGTGTTTTTTATGCTTTTAACGCTTTAGCTGCAGCTTGCACAAACCCGTTAAACAAAGGATGCGGCGATAAAGGGTGTGACTGGAATTCGGGATGGAACTGCGAACCCACGAAGAAAGGATGGTCTTTCAGTTCAATAATTTCCACCAGGCGCCCGTCAGGCGTAGTGCCGGCTATAACCAGCCCGGATTTTTCCAAAACCTCGCGGTATTCATTGTTGAATTCGTAGCGGTGGCGGTGGCGTTCAGAAATTTTGGCTTTGCCGGTCTTTTTTATCAGGCCCATGCCCAAATAGGCTTTCTCGGTTTTTGTCCCCCGCACAATCACGCAGTCCCAGCCACCCAGGCGCATAGTGGCCCCGTACTCCCGGTTAAGCAGCTTCTTTTCCTGGTCCGGCATTATGTGGATTACGGGGTTGGGGGTTTTGGCATCAACTTCAGTGGTGTTGGCTTTCTGCAATCCGGCCACGTGCCGGGCAAACTCAATCGTCGCCATCTGCATGCCGTAGCATAAGCCTAAGTAGGGCACCTTATTTTCACGGGCAAACTGGATTGTCTCAATCATGCCTTCCGTGCCCCGGCTGCCAAAACCACCCGGCACCACAATACCGTCAAAACCCGAAAGAACTTTTTTGGCACCCTGCCTCTCCACATCAATGCTGGAAATCCAGTGCAGGTTTGCCTTAACCCCGTTATGCCAGGAGGCGTGCTTGATTGATTCCACAACGGAGATGTAAACATCCGCCAGTTTGTAGGCCCCGGTTTCGTAATATTTGCCCACCACCGCAATGTTCACCTCTTTTTTGCTGCTGTTGATTCTGGTAATTTTGCCAAGCAAGTTTTTCCACTTGGTCAGATCGTTTTTTTTGGACTTAAGGCCAAACTTTTCCAACAGCTTGTCGGTCAGCTTCTGCTGGTCGTAAGAAAGGGGCACGCGGTAAATTGTGTCTACGTTGGGCCCGGAAATAATATTTTCTACCGGGATATTGCAGGTCCAGGCCAGGGTTTCTTTACGGCGGTCGTCCAGCGGCTTTTCCGCCCGTCCAATCAAAAAATCCGGCTGAATGCCCGAAGCAATCAGCTGGCGCACGGAATTCTGCACCGGCTTGGACTTCATTTCGCCGATAGCGGGAGGCGTAGGCAAATAGCCCACATGGATATGCACCACATCGCGGCCGTCGCGGTACTTCATAATCCGGTTAGCCTCGATAAACAGAATATTTTGGTATTCGCCGACTGTGCCCCCGACCTCCACAATCACAAAATCCGCATTGCGTTCTTTGGCGGCTAGTTCACAGCGCCGGATGATTTCCTCAGGCACATGCAAAGCGACTTCTACATCTTCGCCTTCGTATTCAAAATTGCGTTCTTTGCGGATTATTTCCTGGTAAATCTGGCCATTGGTTACGTAGTTGGCGCTGGACAGCTCGGTGTTCATAAAACGTTCATAATTGCCCACATCTTGGTCGGTTTCCACCCCGTCCTTAGTCACAAAAACCTCGCCATGTTCCTGGGGCCGTATGGTGCCCGCGTCAATGTTCAGGTAGGCGTCGCACTTTACCGGCGCCACGCGATAACCCCGGGACTCCAGTAGCATGGCAATGGAGGCCGCGGTAATCCCCTTGCCGACCGAAGAAATCACCCCACCGGAAACGAAAATAAATTTTGTGTGCAGTTTTTTGGCTTTGCGGGGCTTGATGTGGTATGACATGAAAGCTTTCCTTTTATAGTTAAAAATTTGTTTAGTTAAATTGGACTGTCTTCAAAATTTTGCCGAAGATCTCGTAATTTTTTTCGCGGCTAATCACTCCGGGTACGGCCAGCACTTGCTTTTCCAGATCACTGGAAAGCACGCCGGACAGCTGCTGCACCATGGCCTGCTCCACCACCAAAACCCGGTTGTTCGCAATTGGAAAATAGTAAATTGTATGGCCGCAGCCTTCCACCCCTTCGTAAATGGCAAAACCTTTAAGATTACCCGCTTCGTACTCATCAATAAAACCGGGTGAAAGTTTTAAGGTGTCCCCGGCAAAATTCTCTTTGGGCATATAGGGCGAAAGCTGCTTTACAACCTGGGCCACTGTACCCTCGACAATCTTAAAGCTCGCCTTAAAATCCGTCAGGCTATCGTAAACTGCGGTGTCGCCTTTCATGTCGCATGTGCCGTGGTTCTTAAAAGGAATCTGGTGAGTCAGCTCCACGCTGGTGCTGGTATCGCTAAGGGCCAAAATAGCGGGATATCTGAAAGAGAGGCCCATTACCGGGTTCATATATAACCGGTCGCTGCTGGCGGGCAAGCGGTGGACAGGCAGAGTGGCCTGGGTTGCCAGGTAAACTTGCTGGTCGCGATAAGCCTGGATCTGGGACAGTACGGTCAAAGTTAAGCCGCCGGCTAAAAACACGAAAATCAAAATCATCAATAAGCTTTTCAGCCTGTCGCTCATATTAGTTTGCGGGTTCCAGATTAATTCTTGCTCTGGCCGTAATACCCGAAGCCAATTTAACCAAGACCACGTGTTCGCCAGGGGTCTTTATTGGCGCGGAAATTTCCACCTGGTTTTTCTCAATCACTGCGCCCAGTTTTTCGGCAATTGCCTTGGCTACTTCTTTCTCGTGCACGCCGCCGAAAACCTGGCCTTTTTCGCCAACTTTTACGTGGATGGGGAAAACCCGTTTTTCTATATCAGCCTTTAAGGCTTGCTGCCGGGCTGAATCCCGCCGCTGTTTTTCGGCCTGCTCCCGGCTTTCTTTCTCCAGCTTCTGTTGCAGCTGGGGAGTAACTGCCTGGGCAAAGCCTTTGGCAATCAAAAAATTCTTGGCAAAGCCATCGCTGACGTCTTTGACTTCCCCTTTCCGGCCGTTACCGGAGGAATCTTTCAAAAAAATAATTTTCATATGCCCAAATATCCTAAAATACCTAATAAAAAACCCTCCTCAAAGGGAGAGTACTTCCTGCCTGTTTCCGCCAATTCACTGGCAGGAAATAAATCCAAAACCACCCAGGGCACGAAGCTCTTTTTCAGTATATCGGAACGGGCGGGAATGTCAAATTTTCAGATACTTCCTAATTGCTAGCAAGGTGGAGGAAGTGGCCAAGAACAGGGAAAGGGCCAATAAAATTAAAACCAGATACCAAAAATTAAAGATGTTCTGGTTAAACAAATTTACTTGAGGATTCACATAAGCCGCCACCTTGGGCAGGACCTTAACAAATACGGGCAAAAAAATCAGCGAACACAGGACAGTGGCAGAAATGGCATAAAGGAAACTCTCTGTAAGGAACGGCCCCCGGATATACCAGTTTGTGGCGCCTACCAGCCGCATAATCTCCACTTCTTCCCTGCGGTTGTAAATGGTCAGGGTAATGGTATTAAAAATAACCAAAATCGCAATCAGCGAAAAAACCGCCACCAGGCCGACCCCGAATGAAACAATAAACTTCAGTATCCGGTTTAACCTTTCTATTACCACGCGGTTATCCTCGAAATTTATTTTGTCCACCACTTCCTGATACTTGGCATCCTGGAGCTGGGAAGCAATGGCGGGATAATCCTCCAGCGTGTTTGCCTTAATGTTGAGCGTGGCCGGCAAAGGATTTTCAGTCAACTCGTTCAGCGACTGGGTAATTAGCGGGTCGCTCGCGTGCTTGTCTTTAAAATTCTGGAACGCCTGCTCGGCGGAAGTGTATTTTACCTCTTTAACCTTGGGGTTGCTTTGGATGTCCTGCTGGAGGGCCTGGATTTTTTCCTCGGCCAGGCCGATTTTAAAATACACGCTGATATCCACAGTGTTCTGGATACTCTGCAGCGAAAAACTGGTAATAGCAAACAGCAAAAACAAGGTGGAAAAAATCACCAAAGTAATGGTCATTACCATGGTCGCGGCGGCCGAAAGCCAGAGGTTGCGGGTAAAATTAACCAGACCGGTTTTTATGATGCGTAAAAAAGAAACAGAATGAAACATATTTTTATAATTTATACCTGCCTTTTTCCTGCTCCAAAGTAATGCGCCCGTTTTCAATAGTAATTACCCTTTTTTTCACTTTGTTGACCAAGTCCGCCGCATGAGTCGCAAGCACCACCGTGGTACCCAACTGGTTGATTTTCAAAAGCAGGTCAATAACTTCGTTCGCATTGACTTCATCTAGGTTGCCCGTGGGCTCGTCAGCCAGGAGCAAGACCGGCCGATGGGCCAAAGCCCGGGCAATGGCCACGCGCTGCCTTTCCCCGCCCGACATCTGATGCGGAAAGTCGTCGCGTTTGTGCATCAGGCCGACCAATTCCAAAATTTTCGGCACGTCCTCGTAAATTTTTTCCTTGCGGTGGCCGCAAACTTCCATGGCAAAGGCCACGTTTTCAAAGGCGGTGCGTTTAGGCAGCAGTTTTATGTCCTGGAAAACCATGCCGATCTTGCGGCGCAAAAAGGGCATATCGGATTTCTTGACTTTAGAAATATCAATGTCATCGATTAAAATCCGGCCGCCGTCTATCCCCTCTTCGCCGATCAGCAATTTCATCAAAGTGGTTTTGCCGGCTCCGGAAAGACCCACTAAAGAAATAAACTCCCCGTGATGGATCTCCAGATTAATCCCATCCAGGGCCTTAGACTTATTGTATTGTTTGCTGACGTTTTCAAATTTAATCATGCAGGTTTGGTTTCTGTTTCCAGAGTAACACAATAAAACAATTATACCAGACTTTTGCTTCTTTTGCCACCGGCGGGCGGCGCAAAAAGAAAAAAACAGGCTAATCCGCCTGTTTTTCCAAAAACCTTTCCACAAACTCATCCAATTCCCCGTTCAGCACGCTGTCCGGATCCGAAGTTTCAAAACCCGTGCGGTGGTCCTTGACCATTTTATAAGGATGCAAAACATAAGAACGGATCTGGTTGCCCCATTCTGCGGATTTGAACTCTCCGCGAATGGCCTTTTTTTCCGCTTGCTGCCTTTCTTCTTCCAGGGTTTTCAGCTTTGCCATTAAAATGCGCATGGCAATTTCCCGGTTCTGGTGCTGGGACCGCTCGTTCTGAATACTCACCTTGATGCCAGTCGGGATATGGGTGATGCGAATGGCCGAATAGGTGGTGTTAACCGACTGCCCGCCGTGGCCGGAAGAAGTGTTGGCTTCAATTTTCAGGTCTTTGGGGTCGACTTTCAGCTCTTCCTGGGTTTCCAAAATGGGCAAAATTTCCATAAGCGCAAAAGAGGTCTCCCGGGTATGTGCCGGATTAAACGGCGACAGCCGGACCAGGCGGTGCACCCCGGCCTCGCTCTTCAGCAGGCCATAAGCGTACGGCCCGCGGGCTTCTACCACGCAGGTTTTCACTCCGCCCTGCTCGCCGCGGCTGAGTTCCAGCACTTCCGTGGTCAGGCCGCGGCGTTCGCAAAAGCGCAAAAACATCCTGAGGAGCATATCCGCCCAATCCTGAGCATCCACTCCCCCTGCGCCGCTGTGCAGGGAAAAAATCGCGCTGTGGTCATCGTACTTTTTCGAAAGCAAGGCCAAAAATCGGTTATGGCGGTATTTTTCCTCAAGCTCCCCGGCTTGTTTTTTTAAATAAGCAGTAGTTTCTTCCGATTCGTCCCGATTGGCATGGGTCATTTCCAAAAGCTCAGAAACTTCCTTTTCCAAACCCTGCCAAAAGTCGTAAAAGTCCTTGAGCTGCTTGTACTCCTGCGAAACTTTTTGAGCGGCCTGGTTGTCTGACCAAAAATCCGACGCCTGCATGCGGTCTTCCAATTCCAAAATCTTCTGCTCCTTTTGGGGCAGATTCAGGTGCTGCTTCAAGCCTACAATTTCCTTAAGCAGAGTTTCCAGTTTTTTTATCAGTTCATTCATTCGTAAATTATTACGTGCATACTAAAAAATGCCATCGAGATTAAGTCGGCGAAAAAAATCAATTGCCCTTAAGTATGGCTGCGGCCCGAACAAACAACCCCCTAATCTTTGTCATGTCATCTAGAGTCCGCATGCCAATCCTTTCCATGATGGCATTTAGGCCGTCAAGCACCTCTGCCATCTGTTTTTCCGATTCAGGCGGGAGTAGATGTTTTTTTATAATCGAAACAAAATCGACCCTGATTCCAAACAAAAAAGAGATTGTGCAGACGTAAGTGTTGTACCCCACGTCCCTATGGCTTAGCCGTTGCGGGGGCAAATCCCAAATATAAGGCCCGTTCGGGTTTAGCATG
This sequence comes from Patescibacteria group bacterium, assembly GCA_023473845.1. Classification (GTDB taxonomy): domain Bacteria; phylum Patescibacteriota; class Doudnabacteria; order UBA920; family UBA920; genus JAMDEL01. Next base: position 6,583 of record JAMCYA010000031.1, on the reverse strand, counting down.
TCCTCAAGTCTTTCCTTGATTTTTGCTACTTCTTCCGAATCCACTCCCATTTCCGGCATGGTTAAAACTTCGGGCATGTTATTTATACTCCGGCTTAAAATTAATCAGCGCAATTCTCCTAGCCAACTCCCAGACCTTGTTGTGGATTTCTTCCGGCGAAAGCAGACGGTTATTTTCCGTGCACTCCACCATTTTAGTATTGGGGAACAGCTGGATGATTTCCAAAAAAACCTGCTCCGCGTTTTTTAAATGTTCCAGGTCCGATTCGTGCAAATCCCGCTTCTTGTTGGCGCGGTTGGCATACGTGCGCTGGTGTTTGGCCTTGGAGTCCACCAATTTTTGGGCTAGCTTGGCAGGCACGTGGAGTATAATGTTCAAGTCCGGCTTGGGAATGTTAAAAGTACTGTATTCCAAATCATTAAGCCAGCGGAAAAACTTAAGCCGGTCAGAAGCATCCGCTATCTTCCCGCCCTGGTGGCCGGCATTGGCTGTGACATAACGGTTGGAAACCACCACTTTGCCTTCGTTAAGCCACTGCCGGATTTTAAAACTGGCGTCAAACCGGTCAATGGCATAAAAAATGGAAGCGGCGCGCGGGTCGAGCTGGCCGTATTTGCCGTTTAAATACTCTTCAATAATCCCGGCGGACTTGGTGCCATACTGGGGAAAATCCGCTTCTTCCACCTCAAAACCGTTTATCTTCAGCTCCTCAATAAGCAGCCGGGTCTGGGTGGCCTTGCCGCTGCCGTCAATGCCGTCAATGACTATAAACCGGCCGCGGGGCGGATGCGGGGCTTTTTTGGATAAAGCAAGTTTTTTGATAAACGAAGGCATTTTAAAAAATTTACGCGGGGCGGATGCGGCTCAATACTGCCTCAAGCTTGCCATAAAATTCTTCCAGGCTGCCGGTGTTTTCAATTCTAAAGTCCGCGCTTTTACCCAATTCGGGAATGCCGATTTCCGTCGGCTCGTGCTCCTGCTCCGCAAACGCCTGCAGGCTCATGCTGCCGTCGTCGGTTTTTTCGTGGCGCTGCTGGTAGCGGGCGAACCTGGCCTCTACCGGTGCGGTGATATAAATTATTCTGCCCCCCACCTGGCGCACGTTCTCCACCTCGTCCATCCGAATACCGTTCACCACCACCAGCGCACTGGCTGAGGCTTCCACCCGCTGGATGATAGCCGGGCCTAAAACCTGGCGCCCGAAAATCTGTCTTAGGCCCAGGCCCAAATCAATTTCGTTGCGCCGAGAAATCGGCAAATCCAAAAGCCTTAAAATATCGTCCAGAATGTGGCTAAACCTAAAATGTGCAGCCTGATGCTTTTCCGCCAGATAATTGGCAGCCACGTCTTTTCCCGCAAATTTTTCGCCTACAAGGCCCAAAATCAGCTTATCCATATGCATAGTATACCATTAACCCAAAAACCCGGAAATAGCCCTATTTTAAGCGTTTTGGAAGGCTGAAAAAACTGTGCTAAACTTACCAATATGAATACCAAAAGAGACTTGGAATTTTTATACGAAATTGGCTGCTTAAGGTTTATTGACCGGGCTTGGAAGCAATTTTTGGGCCCCAGCTTTGCCAACCTGGCCGACCACCACCTGCGGGTTATTTGGCTGGCCATGGTTTTGGCCAAAATGGAAAACAAAAAAGTTGATATGCAAAAAATTATGATGATGGCCCTGGTCCACGACATCACCGAAAGCCGCACCGGGGACGTCCACTATATCTCCCGGCAGTACACTAAACGGGACGAAAAAAAAGCGGTTAAAGACATGCTGAAAGACACGGTGCTGGCCGGAGAAATGGAAGCCGCCTGGGAAGAATACGAGGCTCGCAAAAGCCTGGAAGCTAAAATCGTCAAAGATGCCGATTGGCTGGATGTGGATTTGGAAATTCAAGAGCAAAAAGCCATGGGCCGCGTGCACATGGATGCCTGGGATGACAACCGGACTGTAATTGCCAAGCTGTTTTTTACCCAGTCCGCCAAAAAACTCTGGAAAGAAATCCAAAAATCCAAGCCCCACGACTGGTACCGCCACGCGCGCAACCGGTTTGTCGAAGGCGACATTAAACAGGCCATAGATAAAAAAAACCACAAATACTAATTATGCAAAACCATTCTTACGAAATCGAAATCAAATCCCTGTTAGGCAGCAAAGAAAATGCGGACGCCTTGATAGCCAAACTGCGGGCAAAAGACGGCTCGCTCAAAACCATAGGCACCCACAAGCAGCTTAACCATTACTTTGTCGGGGGCAGCCTGCAAAAACTTCACGAGAATGTCAGCGCCGTTGTTTTACCCACGGATTTGGAAAAGCTGAAAGATTTAGCCGGCAAAGCCAAAGACTTTTCCGTACGCACGCGTGCTGCCGACGGCAAAGTTATTCTGGTAGTCAAAGCTTCGGTGGATGACACAACCAGCTCCAACGGCACTGCCCGCTTGGAGTGGGAGGCCAAGGTGCCCGCCTCCATTGAAGAATTGGATAACCTGGTCTTAAAGTCAGGCTTTGCCTACCAGGCCAAATGGTCGCGCGAAAGAAGCGAGTACGTCTACCATAATACCAATGTCAGTATCGACAAGAATGCCGGCTATGGCTATTTGGCGGAGTTTGAAAAAATCACCGCAGAGGAATCCCAGGCTCCGGCGCTCAAACAAGAAATCAGGCAACTGATGACCGAGCTGGGCGTAATGGAATTAGCCCAAGACCGTCTGGCCCGGATGTTCGACTACTACAATAAAAATTGGCAGGACTACTATGGCACGGATAAAATTTTCAATATTGAATAAATAAAAACACCCAATTTTATGAAGCATCCGGAATACCAATATCTCGACTTGCTTAAAGACATCAAAGAGAATGGCAGCGACAAGCCGCTGTTTTTCACTCCGGAAATCCTTCAGCAATACAAAGACAAGGGCGAAGAGCCGCCCGTTATCCGATCGGTTTTTGGCCGGCAAATGCGGTTCTCAATGAACGAGGGTTTTCCGGTCCTCACCACAAAAAAAGTTTTTACCCGCGGCATCATCCACGAACTGCTGTGGTTTTTGTCCGGCAGCTCCAATATTAAATACCTGGCAGATAACGATGTGCATATCTGGGACGAATGGGCGTGGAAGCGCTACCACAAAGCCGCGCTGAAAGGCGAACATCCTGACATGAGCCAGACGGATTTCATCGCCAAAATCAAAGCCGAAAATGCGGACAGCGAATTTGTCAAAAAATGGGGCGACCTGGTGACGATTTACGGCCGCATGTGGCGCAGGTGGCCGGCTTCCGACGGCCGGGAAATCGACCAACTGGGCTGGGTTATTCAGGGCCTGAAAGACAAGCCTTACCGCAAATCCTACGTGGTCTCGGCCTGGAACCCGGATTTTATTTATGCTATGGCCAGTAAAAACAATTCCAACGAGGTGCCGCCGTTCTGCCATACCACCTACCAGTTCGCGGTGCAAAACGGCAAACTGAACTTAGGCTTGTACCAAAGGAGTGCGGACAGTTTCTTGGGCGTGCCTTTCAATATTACCTCATACGCCTTGCTTTTGATGATGGTGGCCCAGGTGACCAATCTGGAACCGGGTGATTTTGTGCATTTTTTTGGCGACGTGCATATTTATTCCAACCATTTTGATGCGGTTAACACCCAGCTTTCCCGCGAGCCCTTCCCCTTCCCCAAGCTTTGGCTCAACCCGGATATAAAAAATATTGACGATTTTAAGTTTGACGACATCAAAATAGAAAATTATCAGGCACACCCGGCCATCAAGGCTGAAATCGCCAATATCGGAGGCTTTTAAGCAATGCCCTCTTTCGCAGCAATCAAGGCCGTCATTCTGCACCCGAGCGAACCAAAATTCTTAGCCATCAAACACAACCTGAACGGCAAGGAAATTTGGGATTTGCCCGGCGGGCAGATTGATGCAGGCGAAACCCCCTTTGAGACCCTGCATCGCGAAGCCAAAGAAGAAGTCTATTTGGAAATTAAAATCGGTAAGTTCCTGGGTTTTTTTTGGTTTTTAAAAGAGCTAAAACCGGGCGAACAGGTGGTCTGCAGCGTATTCCAATGCATTACTGAAAATCCAGAAGCCCATTTTCACAACTTTGACGAGACTGACGGCAATATTGTTGGCGGAAAATGGGTTACCAAAGCTGAATTTTTAGAAGACAAGTTCATGGTCGGGCACCCCAGCCTGAAAGAAGTCGTTAAAAACATCGACTTATGAAAATTTACCTTGCCCACTCGTTGACCCAGGCACCCGAAGAGTTCAAACAGGAAATGCTGGAATTCCGGGAAAAACTCAAAACCCAATACGAAATTTTGGAATACCTGGGTTTGGACAAAGGCACGGCTGAAGACGTTTTCCGCCACGATGTAAACTGCGTGCATGATTGCGGCCTGCTCTTGGCCGAGGTTTCCTACCCGGCCATTGGCCTGGGTTTCGAAATCGCCACCGCCTTGCAGCTTAACAAAAAAGTCCTGGCCGTGGCCAAAGAAACGGCCAAAGTCAGCCGCCTGGTGCTGGGCATTGAACACCCAAACTTCCAATTTGCCCGGTATACAAACCTTGACGAAATTTTTAAGCATATACCCCATGATTAAACTGGTTGCTTTTGACTGGAACGGCACCCTGTTCGACGATACCCAAATGCAATTCCGCGCATTTAACCGCGCCCTAAGGCACTTCAAAAGGAAACCGGTCAGCCTAGCACGATTCAGGCAGACCTACGACGTGCCTTTTAGCCGAATGTGGGAACTAAACGGCGGGCACGCCTCGGAGATGCAGGAACAAAACAAAGCTTACTTTGAACACTACAACCAATATTCCGGCAAGATACCCTTAAAAAAGCACGCAAAAAAAATACTAAGGCTGCTGCAAAAAAGAAAAATACGCTCAATTATCTTCAGTAACCACCCGACAAGACGGATTACAAAGGACCTTGCCAGGCTAAAAATAACTTCGCTGATTGAGAAAACCCTGGGCAGGCCGCCAGGCGACCACACCCACATTACCCAAAGAAGCAAGGAACATCGCCTGCAAAAATATTTGCAGGCAATTAAGATAAAACCCGGGGAAGTCTTGTGTGTCGGCGACACCATAGAAGAAATTGAAATATCCAAAGACGCAAATTTTGTTTCCGCAGCCCTGACTACAGGCGACTGCTCGCCACAAAGGCTAAAAAAATTAAAGCCCGATTACCTAATTGCCGATTTATTCCAAATTGCCAACATTATTTCCTAACGCCATGAACACGCCTAAAATTAGCCTGATTGCCGCAATTGCCAAAAACCTGGCCATTGGCAAAGACAACAAACTGTTGTATTACATACCCGAAGATTTGAAGCGCTTTAAAAAGCTGACCTCCGGGCACGTAATTGTCATGGGCAAAAAAACTTTTGAATCCATCGGCTCCAGACCCTTGCCCAACCGGACCAATGTTATAATCACCAAAGACCCGGCTTTTCAGGCGCCGGGATGTAGAGTTGCCCACTCCGTTGAAGAGGCTTTAGACAAAGCCAGAGAAACCGAAAGAGAAGAAATTTTTGTCATCGGCGGCGGCTCCATTTATACCCAAACCATTGGCCAAGCAGACAAGCTATATATAACGGTTATTGACCGGGTGCACGAGGATGCAGACGCCTTTTTCCCCGCCTACCCGGAATTTACCAAAATTGTTTATGAAGAAAAAAGCCAGCACGAAGGCATAGACTTTACCTGGTACGAGCTGGAGAAACCATAATTTTCTTTTTCCAACGCTTTAAAACTTTTGTCAAAGGAGTCACATATGTGACTCCTTTGACAAACCACGTAGACCGCAAGGGTTGACTGTTTAAAAACCCCGGATGGCTTAGACCAATCCGGGGTTTCATTTTTAGTAATCCTTGGCGCCAATGCCTTTCATTTTTATGCCCTTGCTAACTTCGCGGGTCAGTTTGGAAGCCAGAGGTGAAGTCTGGCCCGCATACTTGTTGCCTTTTTTCTTTCTGTATGGCACTTCCACGGGGCTGGTAACCTCTTCAAAAGTAAAAGCGCAAATCCGCATGTCCGGATACAAAGCCACGGGCATAACGCCCAAATTACCCAGTTCCATGGTGGGCTTGCCCACCCAGCCGGGATCAAAAATGCTGGCTGTGCCGTGGACAATTATCCCCAACCTGCCCAAAGAGCTGCGGCCTTCAATTTTGCCCAAAATATCGTCCGCCAATTCCAGATTCTCCACTGTGGTGGCCAGGGCGAAATCGCCCGGCTGCATAATGAATGGCTCATCTTTTTTAACTACAATTTCCTTCATAATACTGTCTGTATCTATGTTGCCCCTAAGGTCAATAAACGGATGTGTGCTATGTTTAAAAACCCGGAAATGGCTGCCTAAGTGCAAATCAATGGAGCAGGAACCCAGCTGGGTCTTATAGTCCGGTTTAGGTGTAATTTTTATCCTGCCAATGGCCAGGTTTTTGTCAATTGTGGAAAAGTCTGGTAGAATTTTGATGCCATTAATTTTCGAATAAATGATTCTTTCCGACCGCGACATAAAAAAAGCCCTGGCTTCTGGCAGGATAAAAATTACACCTAAACCGGACTA
>JAMCYA010000029.1 GCA_023473845.1 Patescibacteria group bacterium | reverse complement strand
ACTCCTCGCCTGGTCTGATTTGTAAAACCGCTCAAACACATGGGGCAAATCTTTCGCCGCAATGCCGATGCCCGTATCCGTGACCGTAAGTTGGGCCAGGCCGTCTTTTTGTTTAAGATCAAGGCTAATACTGCCGCCTTCGGGGGTATAGTCTATGGAATTTTGCAAAATGTTAAAAACCATTTCATTGAGCGTGCCGGCATCCCCCGCAACCGAGGCCGGCTCCAGGGTGGTTATGTTTAAGACCAGCCGTTTGTTTTGAATCAGCGCCCGCATATTGCCCGCGGCTTTTTCTACCAGGTTTTTGAAGTCAATGGGAGCCAGGCGCAAATTGTCAGGGCCGCTGTCGCCGCGCGCCAAGAGCAGCAGCCGTTCTACAAGGGCGGACATATGCTCTGCCTCCTCCACGCCGCTTTGTATGGCTGCTTTGGCCTCCGCCAATGTCAGGCGCGGGTCCTTAAGCGCCACGTCCCCGCCGTATTTTATAATCGCCAGCGGCGTGCGGAATTCGTGGGAAGCGTCAGCGGTAAATTGGGCCTGGGCCTCTAGGGCCAGGCGGATGGGCCGTAATGTCCGGCCGGCCAGGGCGTAACTTAAACCGGCGGTTAAAACCAAAATTACCGCGTCTACTGTTAAAATGGTAGTTTGTATCTGGTCAATGGCGTTGGCCGCGACCTGGCTGTCGCTGGCCAGGGCGTCATTTTCCAAATTATCATTAATATTTTTGGCCAGTGAAAAATACAAAAACAGGCTGAAGGCGATTAAAATTACCGCCATAATGGCGATGTAATACAGGGTCAGGCGCAGTCGCGCTCGTTTGAAAGGGTCAGACTTTGAGCCGGTAGCCCACGCCGCGAATCGTTTCCAAAACATGTTCATAATTGGCTGACTTTAATTTTTTGCGCAAATTTTTAACGTGAGCGTCCACGATGTTGGTAAAGGCGTCGTAAGAAAAATCCCAGACGTGCTCCAGAAGCTGCTCGCGGCTGATAACCTGGCCGGGATGGCGCATAAAATATTCCAGCAAGGAAAATTGTTTTAAGGTCAGCTCCAGCGTGCGATTTTTACAGTAGGCCTCCTTGGTTGCGCTATTTAAGGTTAAATCCCCGGCTTGCAATTGCGTTGGCAGGGATTCGCGCGGCCGCCTGAGCAGCGCCCGCAAACGTGCCACCAGTTCCTCGTGGCCAAAGGGTTTAACCATATAGTCGTCCGCACCTACGTCCAAACCGGTCACCTTGTCTTTCAAAGTATCTTTGGCCGTAAGCATCAGTACGGGCAGGTTGATATTCTGGGCGCGCCAGGTTCTGCAAACGGCCAGCCCGTCTTTTTTCGGCAGCATTATATCCAAAACCACCGCGTCATAATCGCGCGGCTTGGCTTCCACGCGGCGCTGGCCGCTTTCGCCGTCACCCAGCACGTCAACAGAATAGCCTTCATTTTCCAAGCCTTTTTTTAAAGCCGTAGCCAATTTTTCCTGGTCTTCAATCACTAAAATCCTCATAGTTTTAGCATAGTCGCCCAATATGAAAGTTTTATGAACGCGGGTAGGCAAGAATTTTTTGTCGTTTTAGGGCCAGGTTTACCGCAAAGGTTGCGGTCGCGGCAATTATCATGCCGCCCAGAATGTCCGCAGGATGGTGGATACCCGCCATAACCCGGGCAACCCCAATTGCTAAAGCGAGCAGCCACAGGACAAGGCTGAGTTTTTTGCTGAACGGAAAAACCAGGGAAGCAATAGCGCCGGTCAGCAGCGCGTGGTCGGAGGGAAAGCCGTTGTCCGGGGCGTGGGGAATCAGCGGAACAAAATGTCCAATTACAAACGGCCGGGGGTCAAAGAACAAGGCGGCCGCTATTTGGGCGGCCAGGTACACGGTCGGCAAAGCGGTCACAGCCAAAAGCGCAAAGTTTTTTTTGCTTTGTCTGGGCAGCGCCAAAAAGTATATCAGCGCCAGTAAGGCTGTAAAAAGGTATAAATAGTTTGCTATAAAAACAACCAACTGAGTTTTCATACAGCAATTATAACAGAATTTTAAACATTTCGGTTGAGTCTCGTGCAAACCTCACGATGCATACCTGCCCCCCGGCTATGTTTTTTCGATCCACTTCAAGACTTGGAAAATCTTCCCGCTGTGAAAGGCGGGGGCCAGGCCGTGAGAAATTATTTTAAAATAAAGTTAAAGAGGTAGCCTGTAAACATAATGCCGATACCGACGATTCCGGCAAACAGAAAAATAAGTTTGAGTTTCATAACTTTCTTGAGGATCATAAACTCCGGCAGGGAGAGGGCGGTCACTGACATCATAAAAGCTAAAGTCGTGCCCATGCTTACGCCTTTTTCGGTTAAGGCGCTGACTAGTGGAATTACACCTGCAGCGTTGGAATAGAGCGGAATGCCTATAACTACTGCCAGCGGCACGCCATACCACTTGCCGCTCCCTGCGTATTTGGCCAAAAAGTCGGTTGGCACATAGCCGTGGATCCAGGCACCAATGCCGATGCCGATAAGTATATATGGCCAGACTTTTTTTAAAATATCCAAAGTATAATTTTTGGCATAAGTTAGTCTTTCTTTTGTGCTCATTTTAGGCATTTCCATATTGCCGTTTGCAATGCTTTGGAACACGAAAGGCTCAACCAGGTTTTCTACTTTTAGCTTGCCGATAATCGTCCCGGACAACACGGCAATGACCAGTCCGCTGATAATATAAATTAGAGCAATCTTCCAGCCAAATAATCCCAGCAGTAATATCAAAGCCACTTCATTTATCATTGGCGATGCCACTAAAAATGAAAAAGTCGTTCCCAGCGGCACTCCGGCCTGGATAAAGCCCAAGAACAAGGGAATAGCCGAACACGAGCAGAATGGGGTAATTATGCCGAGCAAAGATGCTATAACATTGCTGGTGTATTGGTTTTTGCGGGCTAGTATCGTGCGGATTTTTTCCGGCGGCAGATAGGAGCGGATAATCGAAACAATAAAAATAATGACAGCCAAAAGCAAAAAGATTTTTATAACGTCATAAATAAAAAAATTTATCGACCCCCCTACCAGGCTATTCGGTGTCAGTTTAAAGAGAGTGTAAACCAGCCAATCGGCCAGTACTTGGATTGGGTAAAAAAAGTTCATTATTGAGAAATGCTTTTTTGGATGGCTTTTTTGATTTCTTCAATTTTCGGTATAAAACCGACCAGCGCCGGCTTGCCATTTACAGCCAAAACCGGGCTGGACATTAAGCCCATGTTCAAAATTTGTTGGATATCTTTTATATATTCTACCTGGTCAGGCAATCCCATTTGCTCAACAGCTTGCCGGGTTATTTTATATAGTTTTTCGCATGTCGGGCAGCCCGAGCCTAGAACTTGGATTTTCATATGTTTAGATTAATTACTTTTGGAATAATTTTATTAGGATTGCTGCAAACCCCTCCCCCTTTTGAGTCAAACTGTATTCTATAAATTTCCCGTCTTTTTTACTTACGACTAAATCTGCCTTCACCAAATCGGCCAGGTGGTGGGAAATTAAAGTCTGGGACAATTGGGTATGGGCCTCGATATCGCAAACACAATGCGGCGACTGCTTTAACAGCAACAAGATATTAAGCCGGGAAGGCGCTGAGACTAACTTTAACAG
>JAMCYA010000061.1 GCA_023473845.1 Patescibacteria group bacterium | reverse complement strand
TACCCATAAATTTAAATATTACTTTTTTAACCTTTCCGCATATGAAATTGTCTACCCTCCCTTTAATCCATGCGTCCTTGTCGATCCGCAAGTCAGCATGGCCGGGCTAATCGCTAAAACCCTCGTCTCTATAGGGGCAGATTCATCATTTACATAGCTAAACTTTCGTACAAAACTGACAATTCCGGTTTCCCGCTCTTTAAACTTTTTGCTCAGCTTCTTGGTTTATAACATACTTATTTACCCATCAAGCTACCTAGTATGACACACAGCCTTAATCCGCTATCGGCGGATAGATTCAAACCTTGCCTTCTTTTTCCCACTTTTCCTCCAGTTTTCTGACGCCCGGCTCATCAAATCCGAAATGATGGCCGATTTCGTGCCAAACCACGCGCCTTACCAGCTTAGGGATATTTTCCGCACTACCTGCAAATTTTTCAATAGTGCCTTTCCAAATAGTGATTTTGTCCGGCAGGGTTGGCGAAGTACCGTAGGCGCTGCCGCGCTGCAATTGGGCCACCCCGTGGTACAGGCCAAATAGCGAGTTATTGGGCGACTCGCCTTCCTCCAAGACTATCTGGACATTACTCAGCTTGCTGCGGATTTTTTCCGGTAAAGCCAAAACCGCCCCGTCGATTAGCTGCTCAAACTCGGGCCGGTCCATATTTTTGCACATAAAGGATATCATACCCTACGCTGACCCGCTTTGACACGTCCACGCCAAAACCTGTAAGCAAATTTAGCAGCTCCGCCTGCACTTGTTCCGGCGCTTCAGCTGTTATCTTTTCCACCTCCATAAAGCTGCCCAAACCTTCCACCTCGTCGGCACAAATTTCCAGTTCCCCCACCCTGCACTTGCGGCGGACTTTGTTAATCTGGGCAATTTTTTTAAAACCCAACATTAAAATAATCTCTTCCATTATCGCCGGGTCTGTAATCTGCAGCTCCCGTTCTGTTTTTGCCAATTCCTGGCCTTGTTTTAAGGTAAACAAGGTCCTTTCTTCCTCCCGCCGGACGCGCAACACATTGGTGCCCAGACTTACGGGCACCGTAGGCTCTGCCTGCGGGATAAAGATGCTGTCCCTTTGGCTGACAGGCCCGCCAAATTTGCATCCTTTTGTTTCCAAAAGTTCCAAAGTTTTTTCCAGATTTTCCACCCTGATTTTAATTTCCACCTCTTTCATAATTCACACTCCCAAACCATACTTGCTGCCCATAATTTGTTTAAATTTTTCATAATCGGTAAAGAGCTCGCCTCCCAGCCCTAGGCTTTTTACCAAATCTACAATTTTTTTATCATCGTCCCAGACCAAAATCTCCTCCGCCCGACGGCCTGCCAGCGCCTCTATCACCTTGTGCCAAAACTCCGGCTGGGATTTTAAAAAACCCATTTCGCAGGAAAAAAACAGCCGGTCCAATATTTTATCCAAGCGCACCTTGGCCTTTAAGTCCGCCAGCCGGTATTTCTCATTGTCAGACGACATAAAACACCCAATCCCCAAAGAGCGCAACTGGCCGATGGCGGCCACCATTCGCCCGTCTGCCTGTCTTTCCCCGCTAAACCAATACTCCACCAGTTCGTCCACGGACTTTGTCCAGCCCCAGCCGGCAATTTGTTTTTGGAGTTCTGTCTTCAAGTCCGCCTGGCCTGTTTCGCACAATAAAAATTCATTCTGGAAAAAAAGCCGGACCTTTTCCGCATCCAAAGCTACGCCTAAATCTTTCAGTAACCTCTGGCTGAAATACATTTCCCGCTTTATTACCACCTTGTCGCAATCAAAAAATATTGCTTTGATCATAAAATAAAACCTGCCTTAAGGGCAGGTTTATTGTATCATTTTTGCATGGTTGCTGACAGCGGCTTTAAAAACCTTCGTAATCGTGCATGGTCAGCTGCGCTTCTATTTTCTTGATGACTTCAATCACCACGGAAACCACGATCAGCAAAGAAGTGCCGCCAATGGCAAAGCTGCCGGGGATATTCATGAGCTTAGGCAAAGCCATAGGCAGGACGGCAATTAGCGCCAGAAAGAAGGCGCCGGCAAGGGTAATGCGGTTTAGCACCCGGGACAAGAAATCCGCAGTTTGCTGGCCCGGCCTCAAGCCCGGAACAAAGCCGCCGTTTTTCTGGACATTTTCAGCAATTTCCACAGGATTGAAAACCACAGCCGTATAAAAATACGTAAAAACCATTACCAAGATGAAATATGTAACGCCATAGAACCAGCCCTGGGAGTTGAACAAACCCACGGTTTTCTGGGCCAGGTCGGCCAGCATGGCCGATTTGGCATTAATGAAAAACTGGGCTATCATGGCCGGAAAAAGCATCAGGGAAATGGCAAAAATAATCGGGATTACGCCGGCTTGGTTCAGGCGCAAGGGCAAATGGGTATCCACGCCGCCAAACAAACGGTTACCTCGCACCCTTTTGGCGTATGCAATGGGAATGTTCCGCTGGGCTTCGGTCACCAGCACCACGCCCGCCACCACGAGCAGCACCACCGCAACCAGGCCGACAATGGTAGCCACAGACTGCGGGTCGCCCTGGAACAACTGGTAGGCTTGGCCAAAATAGGCTGGAATGCGGGCCACAATGCCGGCAAAAATGATGAGGGAAATGCCGTTACCCACATCGTATTCGGACATGATTTCACCCAGCCACATAATCAGCATGGTACCGGCTGTCACGGACAGCAAAACCACAAACCACTGAAAAGGCGTGAAAGCCTGCAGCACGCTGCCGCTGCCGGAAGCTCCGTTTTGCAAAAGCCGGATAGTGCCAAAACCCTGGAGAATAGTCAGAGGAATAGTAAGGTAGCGGGTGTACTGGTTAATCTGCGCGCGGCCGGCCTCGCCTCCCTCTTTCTGCATTTCAGCCAAAGACGGAATGACAATGGTTAAGAGCTGCATGATAATGGAAGCCGTAATGTAAGGCCCCACCCCGAGCATGGCAATGGAAAAGTTGGTCAGCGCGCCGCCGGAAAAAATATCCAACAGGCCCAAAAACTGGTTCTGGCTGAACAGCGCCTTCAGCTGGCTGGCGTCAATGCCGGGAATGGGCACATGCGCCAATACCCGCGTTAAAAGCAAAAGACCTAACACAATCAAAATTTTATTGCGCAGGTCCTTGGTTTTCCAGATAAGGTAGATTTTGTTCATAATTTAGTTCGTACAGTTATAAAGCCTATAAGCTTATAAAGTTAGGCTTGCCCCCGCGGGATTTAACTTTCAACTTTGGAACTTTATAAACTAGACGATTTTCCCGCCGGCTTTTTCAATCGCGGCCTTGGCGGAAGCGGACACGGACACTTTGACATTGAGCTTTTTTTTGAGTTCGCCCTTGAGGATTTTGACCTTCACGTCGCCGGGATTGAGCAGCCCTTTGGCTTTCAGGGTGGCCACGGTTACGGTTTCTCCGTCCGCAAAAACATTAAGGCGGGACAGGCTCAAAACTACGGGCTTGGCAGTCAAAGATTTAAAACCACGCAGTTTGGGCATTTGGCGGACCAAAGGCTGGCGGCCGCCTTCAAAACTGACCGGCATCTTGCTGTGGCCGGTGCGGGCTGTCTGGCCCTTGCCGCCGCGCGTAGAGTAGGTGCCCTTACCGCTGCCCAAACCCCGGG
>JAMCYA010000045.1 GCA_023473845.1 Patescibacteria group bacterium | reverse complement strand
TCACTTTAGGCATTATTGGCGGCTCCTGTAGCTCGGCTTCGCTTTCCGGCTTTTTATTCATAATAAAGTTGCAGTCCGGAAAACGATTGCAGGCATAGAAAGTTTTGCCCCGCCCGCGGCTCTTGCGTTCCACCACGTCGCCAATCCGGCAATTGGGGCATTTAAAGCCGGTCTTGTTCCAGATTTTGGAGATGCCTTTGCATTTGGGGTAGTCCACGCAACCCAGAAAGTAGCCGAAACGGCCCCGCTTTACTTCCATTTCCTTGCCGCAGATTGGGCATTTTTCACCTCGGGTTTTTTCCGCCAGCTCTTTAATTTTGGCCGCTTCCTCCGGTAAGGGCTGGGTGGTTTTGCATTCTGGGTCGGAGCAGGCCAAAAATTTGCCCATGCGGCCGAATTTGATAACCATATTTTTTCCGCAAGTCGGGCAGACTACGTCAGTCATTTCCACCTGTTTTTCCACGGTGGCTTCTTTTTCCGTCAAATGCTGTTTAAAGGGCCCGTAGAATTCTTTGCAGATTTCTGTCCAGCCGATTTTGCCTGCCGCGATGTCGTCCAGCTCTTCCTCAATGTGCGAGGTAAAGTTGATGTCGACAATTTCAGGAAAATTTTCCACTAGCATGTCGTTGACCAGGGTGCCAATTTCAGTCGGCTGATATTTTTTTTCGACTTTTTCTACATATTCGCGGTCCTGGATGGTAGACAGGGTGGGCGCATAGGTTGAAGGCCGGCCGACTCCGGCCGCTTCCAGGGCTTTAATCAGAGTGGCGTCCGTGTAGCGCGCCGGGGGTTCGGTGAAGTGCTGCTGCGGGGACAGCTGGTGCAGCTTAAGGTCTTCGCCGTTGTTGAGTTCGGGCAGGGTATTTTCATCATCCTCTTCGCTTTCCTCGTCGCGTCCTTCGGTATAGGCCCGGATAAAGCCGTCGAATTTTACGGTCTGGCCCGTGGCGCGGAAAATGTAATTTTTTGCGCTAATGTCCGCCGCAGTCTGTTCTAAAACAGCGGGAGCCATTTGGCAGGCAACGGTGCGCTTCCAAATCAGGTCATACAGCCTGAACTGGCCTTTATCCAAAAAGGCTTTCAGGCTTTCGGGCGTTCTGATTACCTCGGTCGGCCGGATGGCTTCGTGGGCTTCCTGCGCTCCCTTGGACTTGTTAGTGTAAAACCGGGGTTTTTCCAGAGCGTAGCGTTCGCCGAATTCCTTTTTTATCACAGCTGCAATAGCAGAAAGAGCCGAGGTCGCAAGGTTTAGGCTGTCGGTTCTCATGTAGGTAATCAAACCCTGGCTGCCTTCTTCGCCCAGGTCCACGCCTTCGTAGAGCTGCTGGGCAATGACCATGGTTTGCTTGGCCGACATGCCCAGTTTGCGCGCCGCTTCCTGCTGCAGGGTGGAAGTGGTAAAAGGCGCTGCGGGATTCCGGGTGACTTCCTTTTTGCTAACATTTGTAACCTGGTAGGCGGCGCCAGTCAGTTCTTTCAAAATGGTTTGCGCGGTCTGTTCGTTTTTTATTTCCAATTTACCGATATTTTTGCCGTCTTTTTGGTGGAGCCTGGCCATAAAGGTTTTTTTCTCGGCCAGTTTGGACAGTTCGGCTTCAACGCTCCAGTATTCTTCCCGTTTGAAGTTTTGGATTTCACGTTCCCGTTCCACTACCAGGCGAACCGCCACTGACTGCACGCGCCCGGCGGAAAGGCCATAGCGGATTTTGCGCCACAGGAAAGGGGAAAGTTCGTAGCCGACCAGGCGGTCCAGCACGCGGCGCGCCTGCTGGGCATCTACCAGGTTCTGGTCAATGTCGCGCGGGTGTTCCAGGGCTTCGGCAATGGCGCTTTTGGTAATTTCGTGGAAGACTATCCGTTCCTTGGGTTTTTTTTCCAAACCCAAGGCTTGGATTAAGTGCCAGGAAATAGCTTCTCCCTCGCGGTCTTCATCAGTCGCCAGCACCACTTTGGGCGCTGTTTTGGCCAGGTTTTTCAGCTTGGCTACGGTTTCTTTGGCTTTGGCAGGTATTATATAGGTAGGGGTGAAGCCGTTCTCCACATCAATGCTCATTTTGCTTTTGGGCAAATCGCGCACGTGCCCCATGCTCGCTTCCACCTGAAACGCCCCGCCCAAAAAGCGCGAAATAGTTTTCGCTTTGGTGGGGGACTCAACAATGATTAAAGGCTTGGACATTTTTTAAGAAAAGTATTTAAAAGGTACGGAATGGATTTTACTGATGAACTCGGCTTCTGTCAAATGCGCCCGGAATTTCTATCGGGCATTAATGCAAAGTTTTTTCAGTCAAACCGATTTTTTTCAAGATCTGTGCGCTCTCTGTTTCGTTGGCCAGCCGGGGGGCTGAATAGTTGTCGATAATGATGGGCAACAGCTCCACACTTTGCAGGCCGGCAGCGCTTTTTGGTCCCTGTAGCCCCGAGTTTTCCGCCGAAGTTTTTTCCAGGTTGATTTTTAAGATTAGACCCTCGCGGGTTTCCTGGCTCCACATCTGGTCAAAAATGAAATTACCCAGGGAGTAAAAAATGTATTTGCCCTGGTATTTTTCCACGCTCTGGACCCAGTGGGGGTGCCCGCCAATTACCATATCCGCGCCTGCATCAATGGCCGCGCGGGCAAAGGCGGTTTGCGCCTGGTTGGGCGTGCGGGTGTATTCGGTACCCGCGTGCATACTGGCCACAATAAAGTCGCAGGAAGGCCTGAGGCTGAAAATGCCAGTCTTTAGATGACCCAAGTCTTCCATGCGGGCAACGAAGTTGTTTTTGGCTTTACCGCCATCATTAACAGAGGCATATGAGGCGCCAATAAAGCAGATGGTGATGCCGTCTATCTCCACTTTGGCCGGTTGCCAGGCGGCTGCCTGGTCTTGGCCTGCGCCAATGTGCTCTATACCCAAGCCGTCCAAGAATTGGACAGTGGATTCAAGTCCGGCGATACCCTGGTCGAGTGCGTGATTATTGGCTAAATTTAGGACTTTAAATTTAGTTTTGACCAGCCCGTCCAGCGTGCTGGAGCTGGCTGCAAAAATCAAGCTGTTGCCCCCCAGGGTTCCCGGGCCGTAGACTATGGGCGACTCCAGGTTACCAAAAGAAAAGTCCGCGCTTTGGAGCGTGTTGTTGATTTGGTAAAAGGGTGCAGCGGGGTCGCCTGCGGCCTTGATTTTTTCGGCCACATGGCGCGAAAGCATAATGTCGCCCGTGGCTATAAAGCTGGCTTGGCGCGGTGTGGTTGGGTTTTTGCCCAAGGTTGCCGCCTCATTATAGTATTGGCCGAGGCTTTTATTCGTAGCTGTCGGATTTTTAAAACTGTAGGTTTTTTTAGAGAAGCCCGCGTAGGGATCGGTGTTTCTTTGGAGAAGTCCCCAGGCCGCCGCCAGGGCAAAAAGCATACCCAATACAATTTTCCAGTAGTTTTTCTTTAAGTCCATAAATGTGAAAAAGCTGTTAACGGCTGAGTGCGTATTGCTGGCCTCCCAAGTTTCTTATTTTGCCTTTCATTTCCAGAAATGTCAAAGCCGAGCTGGTCTCGGCGGGTGACAGGCCGGACAATTTAATTAGCTCGTCTATTGTCAAAGGTTCACGCCGCAGGATTTTTAAGAGCTGGGTTTCGGTTGGCGAGTCTCCGAACAGGTTTTGGTTTTCTGTGCCTGTGTTTTGGCTGTCCAGATTCAGGTCTTCCAGGATATCCCGGGCATCGCTGACCAGCCGGCCTCCCATTTTGATAAGGTTGTTTGGGCCGCGGCTTTCGGGCACGTAAATGGGTCCGGGCA
>JAMCYA010000011.1 GCA_023473845.1 Patescibacteria group bacterium | reverse complement strand
AAACCTGAAGAGACATTAAAACAAAAACTGTAAATAAATGTTTTTTGAACTTGATGCTTTTAGCTTAGGCATTCTTACACTTTCGGGGCTGTCGATACTTTTTGGCGCAGTCTTTTTTTATTTTTATAAGCGACACGTTTATATTTCCAAGCATGTATTGCCTAGGACCAAGGAATGGGTGTTTTTGGAAATACAGGTTCCTAAAGAGGCTTCTGAAGATAAGGACAAACAGAAAACAGCGGAAGAGAAAAAAAATCTGATTGCCGTGGCCGAGCAGCTGTTTACCACCTTGTCCGAGTCCGGCAGCCACAAGGGCTGGCTTTTGGGTAAGGACTACTATAGTTTTGAGATTGCATGCACGGACAAAAAAATTTCTTTTTTCATCAACTGTCCCAAGCATCTCCAAGAGCTGGTGGAAAAGCAGTTACAAGCCCAGTATCCGGCTGCCTTTTTAGAACAGGTAAAGGGTTACAACCCTTTCCAAAAAGGCGGGCAGGTGGAAGCCTGCGAACTGGAGCTAGCCAAGCAGTATGTATACCCTTTCCGGACATACAAAACCATGGAGACGGACCCTTTGAACTCTATTACCAACGCCATGTCCAAACTCCAGGAAGATGAGGGGGCCGCTGTGCAGTTCATTATTTCTCCCGCGGGTACGACTTGGCAGGGTCGGCCGCGGCATATGGCTTTGGAAATTCAGCAGGGCAAGAACCCTGAACTAGTGGAGAGGGGGCACCTTTATCGTTTTATGCGCGGTATCTTGAGCGGTTTTTCTGCTAACCTCGCAGGTGTCAAAAAAAATAGCCAGCAGAACTTTGGTAACCGTAAGGACTTGTCCGGATTTTATTCGCCCATTCAGTTGACGCCAATGCAGCAAGAGATTGTTAAAAAGTTGGAGGAGAAAGCTAGCCGACCGGGCTATCGGGTTAATGTGCGTTTAGTGGTTTCCTCTAAAATTCCGGGGAACACCAGCCTGCACATGCAGACTTTGGCCGCCGCATTTTTACAGTACAGCATGCCGCCGTTTAACGGACTAAGGTTGAAGAAACGCAAGACGGGCGACATTCTAAAAGATTTTATTTTTCGTATTTTCCGCGAGGCCGACCGGAATATTTTGAATACGGAAGAACTGGCTTCTTTGTGGCATCTGCCCACTCCGTTTATTGAAACCCCGAACATTAAGTGGCTCATGTCTAAAAAGGCACCGCCGCCTATAAATATCCCCACTTCCGGGTTGCTCTTGGGCAACAACCAGTACCGCGGGCAGGAAACACCCGTATACCAGGGCCGGGAAGACCGCCGCAGGCATACCTATGTTTTGGGGCGTACCGGCTCAGGTAAAAGCTGGCTTTTGGCCAACATGGCCGTGCAGGACATAATCAACGGCGAAGGCTTGTGCGTGATTGACCCGCACGGGGATTTGATTCAGGATATTTTGACGCGCGCCCCCAAGGAGCGCGCCGAAGACATAATTGTGTTCGAGCCGTTTGACATGGAGCGGCCACTGGGGCTGAATATGCTGGAAGTGGACAGCGAAGAGCAGAAGGATTTTGCGGTCCAGGAAATGATTTCCATTTTTTATAAATTGGTGACCGACCCGGCCATGCTGGGGCCCATGTTTGAACACAACATGCGGAATGCAATGCTAACCCTGATGGCTGACGAAGAACACCCCGGCACCATTACCGACATTCCCAGGATTTTTACCGATACGGAGTTCCAGCGCTATAAGTTGTCCAAAGTGAATGACCCCGTAGTCCGGCTGTTTTGGGAAAAAGAAATGGCCAAAACCTCGGATTTCCATAAGAGCGAGATGCTGGGCTACCTGATTTCCAAAGTCGGCCGGTTTGTAGAAAACACCATGATGCGCAACATTGTGGGCCAGCCCAAGTCCGGTTTTAATTTCCGTAAGATCATGGATGAGGGCAAAGTATTGTTGGTAAATTTGTCCAAAGGCCGGACTGGCGAGATCAACGCCAAGCTGCTGGGACTGATTCTGGTTTCCAAAATCCAGATAGCTGCTCTGTCCCGCGCCGATATTCCCGAAGAGCAACGCCGCGACTTTTATCTGTATGTGGACGAATTCCAAAATTTTATCACTGACGCATTTTCTTCCATTTTGTCCGAAGCCAGAAAGTATAAATTGAATCTGGTGGTGGCGCACCAGTATTTGGGCCAGCTGGAAAGCCAGGCCGGAGCCCAAGGGGCCGGCAGCAAGGATTTGCGCGATGCAGTTTTCGGCAATGTGGGTACCATGGTGGTCTTTCGCACGGGCGCGGAGGACGCGGAAGTTTTGGCCAAAGAATTTTCACCCACCTTCAACGAATTTGACCTGGTGAATATTGAACGGTTTAATGCGTATGTCAAGCTGATGATTAAAGGCACGGCCAGCAAACCTTTCAACATGGCCACGCTGCCGCTTTCCAAAAATGCCAGCATGGAAATGGCGGATGCCATTCGCCAGCTGTCCCGCTTAAAGCACGGCCGCCCGCGGGCCGAAGTGGAAGCCGAGCTCCTCGAGGCCGGACAGGTGGCGGAAATGATGTCGGCCGGGGAAGCGGGCGTGGAGCGGGGCATGTAAACTTTGGTTGCTTTTTTGAACAGCAGAGTTTAAAATAAAAGTATAATTAATTTTCGGGAGTAATCTTATGGCAGGCGGACACGAAAGCCATGGCCACAGTGGCGGGGGCGGAGGAAAAAGCCCGTTGGAATTTTTTAGCGAAATGATCGACCACGAAGTGGCCACGCCTTTGGTTAATACTATTAAAAGCGGTGTGGAAAGCGGAGCGGAGTTCGCCGGCGGTAAAAAAGGCGGTAAAAAAGGCGGCGGCGGGCACCATCACTAAGCAGGCTTATGGCAGAAAATTTTTCCGGACAATTTAAGCAGCTGGTAGCCATGTTTCTGGCTGAGGTTATCCGCAGCCGCAGGACTTCCCTGGCCCGCGCAGCCGAAATTTCAGACCGCGTGATCCAGCTTTTGCCCCAGATGAAATCGGAGAGCGACACTCTGGCTTTGCTGACCGATGTAGAAAAAGATTTTGAAGAAATGGTGGTTTTAAAACAGGCGCTGCACTTTGGCTATCAGGAGACCGATATCCAGGTCTATGAGCATGACATTAAAGAATATGCCGCCCAGGTTTTCGGCAAAGACATGTCGCTTTCCGTAGCTTTTTTACAGGACGCGGCCCGGCCCGGCATGGATATACAGAGGCTTTGCGTTAAATACCCCGACTTTTGCGAGTATTTGGTGAGCGACCCCAATAACGCGCCTTTTTTGGAGAAGCTCAAGCCCCAGCCGGCCTAAACCCACATAATTTGCGGTTTTTTGAGAGTGTGCTATAATAAATGGGCTCAAGTTTTAGGCATTGAAACAAAAACTCATTGTTAAACCAAGTTGATTCGCCTAGGCTGAGGCGGCGTTTTGGCCGCCCAATTTGGCATTAAGAGCTAAACTTTCCATTTTAAAAACAAATCAAAATAAAAACATGGACAAACTTTCTAATTTAGCGCTTATCGCGCAGATGATTGAGTCGGCGGAGAAGAACATCCAATCCGCCAAGCAAATGCTCAAGGAGCTTATGGGCGGTCCGGCTACCAAAGCCAACTTGGCCGCGTTTTCGGAAAAGGCGAATGTGCTTTCCGTTTCGGAAGGCGGCAAAGTGATTGAAGGCGTGTTTGACGGGCAAAACATGATTGGTCCGGACAAAAAGCAATATCCCGTGCCTGCGAACTATGCCTCCAAGTCCAAACTGATTGAGGGTGATGTGCTCAAATTGACCATTGCCGAGGACGGTTCGTTTATTTACAAACAGATCGGGCCAATGGAGAGGAAGAAAATGCTGGGTATGCTTTTGGTGGACGAC
>JAMCYA010000037.1 GCA_023473845.1 Patescibacteria group bacterium | reverse complement strand
GCAAAAAGTCTGGCAGAGCAAAAAGATTTTTGCTGCCAAAGAGGGCACAAAAAAACAAAAAAAATATGTCCTGGTGGAGTTTCCGTATCCGAGCGGGGCCGGGCTTCACATGGGCCATTTGCGGCCATATGTGGCCGGGGACGTTTACAGCCGATATTTGAGAATGCGCGGTTTTGAGGTTATGTATCCCATTGGCTGGGATGCTTTCGGTTTGCCGGCGGAAAACTATGCCATTAAGATGGGTGTGCATCCCTCGATTACCACAAAGAAAAATGTGGCCAACGCCAAGAAACAAATGCTTTCCTGGGGGTTGTCTTTTGATTGGGGCCGGGAAGTCAATACCACGAACCCGGAGTATTACAAGTGGACGCAATGGCTGTTTTTGCAATTTTACAAAAAAGGCTTGGCTTACGAGGCAACCGGCCTGATAAACTGGTGCCCCAAAGACAAAACGGGTTTGGCTAACGAAGAGGTGGTAGACGGCCGGTGCGAACGCTGCGGCACGGAAGTGGTAAAGAAAGAATTGCGCCAGTGGTATTTAAAAATTACCGCCTATGCGGAAAAGCTGCTTGCCGGCCTTGGGCAGCTTCCGGAATGGCCCGAGGCCGTGAAAAAAAGCCAGGAGAACTGGATTGGCAAATCCGTGGGCGCGGAAATTTCGTTTGAGGTAATTTCAGCCGGCACGGATAAGGCCAAAACCAATTTTCTCATTCTCCATGGGCGCAACGGTTCTTCCAGCAGCCATGCTTTCCCGTGGCTGAAAAAATCGCTGGAGGTTAAAGGCTATAAAGTGCAGGTCCCGGATTTGCCGAACGCAGCTGAGCCGAACGATTTGGAGCAGGCGGATTATGTAGCCAAGAACTGCAAAATAGACGAAAACACCGTAATCATTGGCCATTCTTTCGGCGGTACGGTTGCCTTGCGTTTGCTGGAAAAAGGGGTAAGGGTCAAAAAAGTATTTTTGCTCTGTACCCCGTTTTCCGGAAAGTTTTTGGACAACAAAATAAGAAAATCGGTAACCGAAGCCTGTAAAAAGGGCTTTGACTTTAAACGAATCAAAGCAAACGCATCGGCGTTTGGTCTGCTGTATGACACCCCGGATTATGTCGTGCCCATGCAGGACGGGGAGTCTTTTTCCGAAAAATTGGGTGTGCAGCTGGTAAAAATTAAAGGGAACGAACCTCATCTCAGCGGGGAGCAGGAACCCGAGGTGCTGGGGAAGATATTGCCCAGCCTTAAGGTTTTTACCACCCGGCCGGATACGATTTACGGGGCGACTTATATGGTGGTGGCGCCGGAGCATCCGGTGATTGCGGACAACCAGATTAATATAGAAAATTTCAAGGAAGTTAAAAAATACGTGGAGGCGGCCAAAAAGAAAAAAGAAATGGAGCGCAGCGCCGAAGGCAAGGAAAAAACCGGCGTACAGCTAAAAGGCCTCAAAGCCGTGAATCCGGCCACGGGCCAGGAAATTCCAGTGTGGGCTGCAGATTATGTGCTTTGGGGCTATGGCACGGGCGCCATTATGGCCGTACCTGCCCATGACCAGCGGGATTTTGAATTTGCTGCGAAATATAAGCTGCCTGTCCAGTGCGTGGTGGAACCCGTTGAAAGTCCGGAACAGGACCTGGAGGATATCCGCCAGGGTAAGAGGTGTTATGCAGGGCAGGGGAAAGTGGTTAACTCCGATGTTTTTGACGGGTTGTCGACGGCCGAGGCAATTGGCAAAATGGGCGAGGCGTTCGGCCGTTTAACAACGCAGTACAAGCTGCGCGATTGGGTGTTTTCCCGCCAGCGCTACTGGGGCGAACCTATTCCTTTAATTCATTGCGAGGATTGCGGTGTGGTGCCCGTACCGGACAAGGACTTGCCCGTTAAACTGCCCCCGGTAAAAAAATACGAGCCGACCGGTACGGGCGAATCACCCCTGGCCGCCATAAAAAAATGGGTCAAAACCACCTGCCCCAAATGCAAGCAGTTGGCTTGGCGCGAGACCAATACCATGCCGCAGTGGGCCGGCAGTTCCTGGTATTGGCTGCGGTATGCGGACCCGAAGAACAAGTCAAAATTTGCGGACCTGAAAAAGCTGAAGTACTGGCAGCCGGTGGATGTGTATTTCGGCGGCATGGAGCACACTACGCTGCATCTGCTGTATTCCCGTTTTTGGAATTTATTCTTGTATGACCAGGGCCTGGTAACGGAAAAGGAGCCCTATAAAAAACGCCAGCCGCACGGCATTGTTCTGGCCGCGGACGGTGAAAAGATGTCCAAGAGCCGCGGAAACGTGGTTGACCCGCAGGTGATTGTTAAAAAGCACGGCGCGGATACTTTGCGCATGTACGAAATGTTTTTAGGCCCCCACGAACTTATGGTTTCCTGGAATGACCAGGGCGTGGTCGGCGTGCGCAGGTTTTTGAAGAGCTGTCGGAAAATACAAAGCAGCAAAGCACTTCTCCGAAAGCGGAAAAGTTGCTCCACCGCCTGATAAAAAAGGTGGGAGAAGATATAGAAGCTTTCCGCTTCAATACCGCTATTTCGGCTTTTATGGAATTCCATAACGAGATTAAAGCCGAGCCCGTAAGTTTGGGCGCGGCACACTCGTTTTTGAAGCTGCTGTACCCCTTTGCGCCCCATTTGAGCGAGGAGCTGTATCAAAAATTGGGCGGCAAGAAGGTTTTGCAACAAGAAGCTTGGCCGGAATTTAATGCGGCGCTGCTGGTGGATAGCGAAGTGGAGCTGGTGGTGCAGGTTAACGGCAAGGTCAGGGGCAAGTTAATTGTGGATGCCGGCGAAGAAGAAGCTGCGGTCAAGGCTAAAGCCCTGGAACTGCCGGCCGTTAAACAAGCACTGGTTCAGGACAGCGTAAAACGGGTGATTTACATCAAAGGCAGGTTAATTAATTTGGTGGTTTAGGTTTTCGGTTGGCCCCATGAAAAATGCATCGGAACAAATAAAGATATTAAAATTTTTGCACGAAGCCGAGAAGCTAAAAACTTTGCTTAGGCATAGCTGGCTTTCGTCCGGACGCAGGGAAAGTGTGGCCGAGCATACTTGGCGATTGTTGCTTATGGCCATGGTAATGGGCCCGTATTTAAACAAAAACGTCAGGTTAGAGAAAGTTCTAAAAATTTTAGTAGTTCATGACCTTTGTGAGGTTTACAGTGGGGATACCTGGGCGTGGAAATCCAAGAAACATAAGGAAGGTAAGCACGACAGGGAAAAAAATGGAATGAAGAAATTACTGAAGTTATTGCCTCAGAAACAGGCTAGGGAGATTTATGCCTTGTGGGACGAATATGGTAAAGCCGAGAGCCTTGAGGCAAAATTTGCCAAGTCCCTGGACAAAATAGAAGCGAAAATTCAGCATAACGAAGGGGATCTGAAACATTGGAACAAAAAAGAAAAGGTTTTTAATTTGGTGCATGGTGAAGATTGGTGCAGGTTTGATGAGTTCATTCATGCATTTTGGAGGCTTAGCCGCGACGAAGGCGCTTTAAAAATCAAAACTAATAAACATTTTTAATGTTGATTTTGGAACATAATAAAAAAAATCATAAACAGATTGTCAACGCGTGTGTTTTTGCTTTAAAGCAGGGTAAGGTGGTGGCCTACCCTACGGACACTTCCTATGGTTTGGCTGCGGACGCGGGTAGCGCTAAGGCGATAAAAAATTTATATCAAGTTAAGCAGCGTGAAAATACCAAGCCCGTACATGTCATTGTGCCGTCTGTAGCCTATGCAAAAAAAATCGTGCGTTGGAACAGCATTGCGTCAAAGCTTGTAAAAAAGTTTTGGCCGGGCCCGGTCACGGTTATTTTGCCGCTTAAGGCCAAAAGTTCGGCGTTAAAAATGTTGTCAGCTGGCACTGGTTTTTTGGGTCTTCGCATGCCTAATAATGATGTCGCTTTGGATTTAGCGCGTGT
>JAMCYA010000051.1:8040-19164 GCA_023473845.1 Patescibacteria group bacterium | reverse complement strand
TGGCAAAAACGGCAAGGGGCAGACTTATTTCGCCCACGAGGCGCCGGAGTCACAGCACCATACCAACCAGAGGTTTTTTGGCGGCCGCAAAAATATTGCCGGACTGTTCTTTTCCAGTGAAGCCCCGCTGCATCCTACGGTTAACAGCTATCCGGCGGCAGTGCACAGTGTGGCCATTAAAAACCACGCCATGTTCGACATTGACAAAATCCCTCTAGAAAAATCCCTTGAGTACGAATTGCTGGGCACTCTGGAAGATGCCCGGATAAACAGCATCCCGGTGGCCCATTTAGCCATAGCGGGTTTTAGTCCGGAAGAATTGGGCGCCTTTGTGGCTTTTTGGCAGCTCTATGCGGTTTACGCCTCAGTGCTTAGGCAGGTTAACCCCTTTGACCAGCCCCAAGTGGAGAACAGCAAGAACTTAAGCTTCTCTAAGCGCTTAGCTTACAAAGGGCTGGCCTAAGGTTTGATTAAGGCCGCAAAAAAGGCTATAGTGTATTTAGATATTAATGTTTGCGCTTGAAAAATGATCCCCAGCATTTACATAAACCTGGAAGACGACGTTTCCAAGATTGTCGAAAGGCTAAAAAGAGAGGCTGTGCCGGAGGTGGTGCTGGTTTGTCCCAAAAGGTGCTTTCTTTTCAATGACAGCATCAATTTAAGGCTGTTAAAAAAACAGGCGGACCTGCTCAAAAAAACCGTTTCGATTCTGACAATGGATGAGCGCGGGCAAATGTATGCCAAAGAGGCCGGTTTCAGCCTGCGGTTTTTGCCTAAGAGCTCCAAAAACAAGACCATGTCGGATATCGGCATCGGCGTTAGGCCGGCAAAAGCGGTAGTTGCTCAAGATTTGGCTGCTGAAACGCCTGCAACGCCTGCCAAAAGAGCGGCGGCAAAACAAATTGAGAAATTTGTCGCCCAGGAGCCCGTGGTGCCTTTGGGGTTGGAAGAAATCAAGCAGACAGCCAAAAAATTAAGCAAGGTTGAGCCGGCTAAGGCGGAGGAGCTGAAAGAAAAAGAGCCGGCTTTGCCCGAGATGGTCGCGCCTAAGGTCAGCGTTCAGGAAAATGTTTTCCCTTTTGAAATCGAAGAGCATTATAAAGAACAGGATGCCCGCGGAAGCGCTTGGAAATGGATTGCTGGTTTTTTGGTGGTAGCTGTTTTGTTGGCAGCGTCTCTGGTTTTCGTGGTTCTGCCGAAAGCCGAAGTGGCTCTGGTTCCTAAAAACGATGTCCTGGTCAGGGATTTGGAAATTAGTTTTGGGCCTACGGTGAAGGCGGCTGACTCCACGAAACTAGTTTTGCCCGCTACGCAGGTTGCCGAGGAGCTGGAGCTGAATAAGACTTTTGAAAGCCAGGGTAAAAAGGAAGTGGGCAACCGCGCTACCGGTTTTGTCCGAATTTACAATTTTACCCGGTTGCCTTTAAATTTGAAGGCTGAAACCACCACCCTGTCGCTGAATGGGAAAAATTACAGCCTGGTTAACGATGTATCCCAGCTTAAGCCCACTGGCTACAAAAATGTCCGGACAAAAGAGGTTGACCCTGCCACATTGGCGGATCCGGTCGAAGTGATTGCGGCTGAAGGCGGAGATAGTTATAACCTGCCCGCAGGCACGCGGTTGGAAATAACCAATAAGGTTTTCGGCAGCAAGCCTCTGGTACTTTATGCCAAGACGGACTCGCCGATTAGCGGCGGGACTTCCCGCTATCTGTCGGTTGTTTCCGACCAGGATGTTGCCGCTGCCCAGGATCAGCTGAAAGCCGCGGGCCTGGCCAAGGTTCAGGACAAGCTTAAGGGCCAGGGACTAACCCTGCCGGAAGACGCGTATACCTTGCAGGTTGAACAGTTTAACTCAGACAAAGCCGCGGGCACAGAGAGCCCCAACTTTGATGCATACATCAAACTCAAAGTCGCGGGTTTGGCAATCAGTGAAACTGATTTGGAAAAATTGATTTTTGACCGGGTTGATCAGACGCTCTCCGGCAACAAGACTCTGGATACCAAGGATGGCGCCTACCAATTAGTTTATAAAACCAAAGAGCTCCAGGCAGACAGCCAGTTGGGCGTGCTCTCAGTTCATTTCCAGGGCCGGGTGTGGTATAATTTATCCACCAGCGTTGAGGA
Organism: Patescibacteria group bacterium; assembly: GCA_023473845.1. Classification (GTDB taxonomy): domain Bacteria; phylum Patescibacteriota; class Doudnabacteria; order UBA920; family UBA920; genus JAMDEL01. The sequence goes on along the minus strand of JAMCYA010000051.1, from coordinate 17,037 downwards.
CATGGCCAAAGAGTTGGTCAACAAGACTCCCGAGGAGGCAAACGCCATTTTGTCCCAGAACAATGAAATTGACAGAATCGACGTCGTGTTGTCGCCTACTTGGCAAAAGCGCCTGCCGTTCTTGGCAAACAATATTAAAATAAAAGTGCAGCCTTAGCTGTCAAATCTTATTTTTGGCTTATTTAAAAGGGTTTTATGAGATAATAGTCAAAACGTAGTTTTGATTTGACTTTTTTTTGTTTTGTGATAAAATAAGCCTAATTAGGTGAAAATTAGCTTTGAAAGATTTGTATTTTGAATTCCAGCACACACGACTTGGGGAAGTCAGGCACAAGTAAAGACCTAATCGAACTTGAGGGCAAGGTCGTTGAGAACTTGCCTAATGCTGTTTTTCGTGTCCAGTTGGATTCCGGGCAGGCGGTTTTAGGCCACTTATCCGGCAAAATGAGAGTCAACAAGATTAAGGTTTTGCCCGGCGATCGCGTGGTGATTGAAATGACACCCTATGATTTGACCAAGGGCAGGATAACCAGAAGGTTAAGATAACATAAATTCTATGAAAGTTAGCGCAAGCGTAAAACCCCGGTGCAAGAAATGCAAAATCATTAAAAGATTTGGCAGGGTTTATATTGTATGTGAAAACCCTAAGCACAAACAAAGACAAGGCTAAAGAACACGAATATGGCTAGAATTGCAGGTATCAACATTCCCAACGAAAAAAGAATTGAGGCTTCGCTGCCTTATCTTTACGGTATTGGCTTGACGCTGTCCCGTAAAATTTTAAGTGCGGCCAAGGTTGACCCAAACAAGCGGACCAAAGATTTGACCGAAGAAGAGTTGAACCGCATTCGCGATTTTATTGAAAAAAATTACAAAGTTGAAGGCAACCTGAGGCAGCAAGTGCTTTTAAACATCAAGCGGCTCAAAGAAATCGGCGCGTATCGGGGCATCCGGCATATCCGGGGCCTGCCGGTCCGGGGCCAGCGGACGAAGACCAATTCCCGCACCCGCCGGGGCAACGTTAGAAAGACCGCGGGTAGCGGCCGGGCTAAGTCAGCGGAAAAGACCTAAACTAATTTTAAGAACGATATTATATGGCAGACGAAAACAATAAAGTCAGCAGCCCCGCCGAAGCCGCGGCGCCTCAGACCGATGTTGCCTCCAAGATAAAAGGCAGCAAGAAAAAAAAGGTCAAGGCAAAAGTGGTTAAGGGCAAGATTTATATCAATTCCACTTACAATAACACAATTATTGCCGTAACCGATCTCTCTGGCAATGTGGTGGTTTGGGGCAGCGCGGGTAAAATTGGTTTTAAGGGCTCCAAAAAGTCCACCCCGTACGCCGGCCAGAAAACCATGGAAGATGTTTTGGCCCGGGCCAAAGAGCGCGGCCTCTCCGAAGTTGACGTTTTTATAAAGGGAATCGGTTCCGGACGGGAATCGGCGGTCCGCGCCTTGCAAGGCAGTTCCCTGACGGTTTTGACCATTAAGGATCAAACTCCCATTCCGCATGGCGGAGTCAGGCCGAAGAAGCCCAGAAGAGTATAATTTTTTACACCTATGCGTTACACAGGACCCAAAGCTAAAAAAGCCCGCCGCCTGGGCATGGCCTTTACGGCCAAAGATGCCAAGATTCTTCAAAAAAGGAGTTATGCGCCCGGCCAGCACGGCCAGTCCCGCAGCCGTCTTTCTGAATACGGCATGCAGCTCCGCGAGAAGCAAAAGGCAAAAATCCAGTACGGCGTAATGGAAAGGCAGTTTTCCAACTACTTTAAAAAAGCCCTGCGCCAACCCGGCGTCACCGGAGATATTCTGCTCCGCCTGCTGGAAACCCGTTTGGATAATTTTGTCTTCCGTGCCGGTTTTGCGGATAGCCGCGCCCAGGCCCGCCAGCTCGTCAACCATGGTTTTTTTGAAGTCAATGGCAAAAGAGCCGATATTCCTTCATACGCGCTGAAAGTCGGCGACACCGTAGCCGTGAAAAAGACCAAGCAGCCCGGTAAATATATGGAACGCGCTAAAGAGAAATTGAAGAATTTCAAAACTCAAGAGTGGCTGGAAATGAACCCCGCCAGCTTTTCCGCCAAGCTGTTGGCACAGCCGACCCCGGAGATGATTGCCAACACCATCAATACCCAGCTGATTGTCGAGCACTACAGCCGCACCTAGTTTATAACCTTAGTTTTATTTAATAAATCCTTAAACCTCGGAGGTTTATTATGGAGGCACTCCCTCTTCCAAACCACGCCCAGGTCGCTGATTTGGGAAATAACAAGTATAGCCTGACCCTGGAACCTTTGTATCCGGGTTATGGTGTTACTATTGGCAACACCATGCGCCGGGTTTTGTTATCTTCCATGCCAGGTGCAGCTGTTACTGCGGTTAAGATTAAGTTCGCAGACCACGAATTTTCCACCATCCCCAACGTCAAAGAGGACGTCATTCAGATTATCCTCAACCTGAAACAACTCAGAGTGAGGAGCTTTTCCAGTGAGCCCGTGCGCCTTGTGCTGAAAGAGAAAGGTGAAAAGGTTGTTACCGCCACCAGCTTTAAGGAAACCGACCAGGTCCAGATTATCAACAAAGACCTGCACATTGCCACCCTGGACAACAAGAGCTCAGATTTAGAAATGGAGATTGTTGTGGAGCAGGGCAGGGGCTATTTGCCGGTGGAAGCACGTGAGAACTACAAGCCCGAAATCGGCATGATTGCCGTAGATGCGATTTTCACGCCCATTAAGTCGGTGCATTTCGATGTTTCCAATGTCCGCGTGGGCCAGCTTACCAACTACGATAAGCTGGAGCTGGTCATGGAAACCGACGGTACGCTGACCGGCCAGGAGGCTGGCGATATTGCCGCCCATATTTTGGTTGATCATTTTACCATGATGTTTTCGGGTGATTTCGCTAAAGTTGAAGCTGCTGCGATTGCCGAAATTCAGGGTAACGAGGCAGCTGCGGATTTGCCCGTTGAAGAAACAGGGGAAAATGAAATTACCAACTCCACTTTTTCTACCCGCGCAAAGAATGCTTTGGTGAAAAACGGCATTACAACCCTAGCGGCCCTGCAGGCTCTTTCCAACGAGGAGATTGGCAAGCTGAGCGGTCTGGGGGATAAGACAATTAAAGAAATTTTGGAATTTTTAGGCAGGTAATATGAGGCATCAAAAGAAGAAAAAACTCGGTAAGGGCAATGACCATAGGAGAAAGTTGTTAAAGAGTCTGGCGTCTTCGCTGTTTTTGTATGAGAAAATTGTCACGAGCTATGCCAATGCCAGAGGCGTGAAAGCTTACGCTGAAAAGTGCCTGACAAAATCCAAAGAGGGCAGTTTGCATGCCCGCCGCCTGCTGCTTGGCAAGCTACAGCCCATGGCAGTAAAAAAACTTATGGAAGTTCTCGGTCCCAAGTACAAGGAAAGAAAAGGCGGCTACACCCGTTTGACCAAACTAAACAATCCCAAAGCCGGTGCCTCTAAAGCCCTTTTGGAACTGGTCGAGTAATCAATTAATCAGCAGTTAAGTCAGAAGTATGAAACCACATAAAATCAGCAGAGCTAAAATCACCCCCAGGCAGTGGATCCAGGTCGACGCTTCCAAGCAGTCGATGGGCCGCGTGGCCTCCGCAATCGCCAACTTTTTAAGAGGCAAGCACAAGCGTGACTTTACTCCGAATTTAGACATGGGCGATTACGTGGTGGCAATTAACGCCGACAAGCTGAAATTTACTGGTAGAAAGCTTGACCAGAAAGTCTATTACCATCATTCGGGGTATTTGGGAGGCCTTAGAAAGACAGCTATAAAAACCGTGATGCAGAAAAATCCGACCGAGGTTCTCCGTAAGGCGGTATTCAGCATGTTGGACGATGTAAAGTTCCGCAAGGCCATGATCGCCAGGCTGAAGCTGGTTAAGGGGGAGGCACATGACTATAAAATCGACAAGGTTAAATAATTTTTAAATACCAGATATGACTACCAAAAGCACAGCTTCCAAGAGCACCGCAGACAAGCCTGCCAGAAAGCCCCGCGCCACAAGCACGGTTGCCAAGAAAGCTCCGGCCGCCAAATCCGCGGTAAAGAAGGCCCCCGTAAAAGCGGAGGCTGTTACGCATGCTAAGGAAGTGGAAGTTGTTAAAAAGCCAGCCTTGGCCCACCAGCCGCCGGCAGCGGGTAAATATGTTTTTTCCACGGGCAGGCGCAAAACTTCCATTGCGAACGTCAGGCTTTTTGCCGGCGAAGGGGACAGTCAGGTTAATAAGAAACCGTTTAAAAACTTTTTTTCTTACGAATACTACCAGCAAGACGTGCTTAGGCCTTTTGAGCTGACCGGTTTGGGTTCCGAATACCATTTCACAGCAAATGTTACAGGCGGCGGGCCGCACTCCCAGGCCCAGGCTGTCCAGCATGGCATTTCGATCGCCCTGTCCAAAGTATCCGAAGAAGTCAGGAAAGTGTTAAAAAAGAACGGACTTTTGACTCGCGATGACCGCAAAAAGGAAAGAAAGAAGCCGGGTTTGAAAAGAGCCCGCCGCTCCCCGCAGTGGGCCAAGCGTTAATCCCTGTTATTTTTATAAGCCTCCGGTATCCCGGAGGCTTTTTGTTACTTTTTTTACATTTGCCGTATAATGTTTATATACAATTAAGTGCATAAAATATATGGAAAACGTTTTTCCCAAATGGGCAGTGGCCGGAGTATCCGTACTGCTAATGCTTTTTTTGGCGCTTGCCGCCGTGGCAAAGTATCAGGATTTGGCAGACAGGTACAGCGGCCGGGTGCCCAAAAATACCATGACAGTAACGGCTGAAGGCAAGGTCAAGGCCGTGCCCGACATGGCAACCATTAACCTTGGCGTAGTAACCCAGGGCCCGAGTTCGGCGGCGGTACAGGACGAAAGCAGCAAGAAGGTAAATAAGATTATCGACTTTGTTAAGCAGCAAGGAGTATCTAAGGATGATATTTCCACCTCGCAATTGAAAAAGTTAAATAATATTTATCCCCAGTATAATTATAAAGACGGCAAGAATGACATCGTGGGCTATGAAGCCAGACAGACCATTGTGGTGCAGGTCAAAGGAGTAGACAAGTCAACACAGGTTTTGGCAAAAATTTTAGCCGATTCCACGCAAGCGGGTGCCAACGAAATAAGCGGTGTTTCTTTAGGCTTTGATGATCCGGACAATTTAAAACAAACCGCAAGGGCACAGGCTATTGAAAAGGCGAAAGCCAGGGCAGAGGAACTGGCCAAAGTTTCCGGATTGTCCTTAGGCAGAGTGGTCAGCGTTTCTCAGGCAGGCACGGGCGATTCGGGTCCGATGCCTTATTACGGTGGGTACGGCATGGGCGGGGGTGGTTCGGACGCTGTTGCAAAATCAATCTCACCAAATATCGAACCAGGCAGTCAGGACGTGACAGAGAGCATGACTCTGACTTTTGAAGTAAAATAACTCACCCCATTGACTTTTGTTGCAGAACCTGCTACAATGTCTACGGCTTTAAGCAAATCGAATAATCGCCCTGTGAATTTCATGGGGAGGAAAGTCCGAACACTTGGTTGATAACCACTTAAGAGTTATCAACGGGGTAGCGGGTAACGCCCGCCGAGGGTAACCTTAGAGGTGCGAACAGTGACGGTTGTTTTTGAAAAATAACAACCAGCCAGCCGCAAGGCTGGCTGAACCCCTGTGGTAACGCGGGGGGTGAAACGGCCAAATCCTTACCTGGGTGCAAGGCCAAGTTTGGTAGGCTGCTTGATTTTGCCGGCAACGGCAAAACCAGATAGATGATTATTTAGAAACAGAATTCGGCTTACGAGTTTGCTTAAAGCCAAATAACACCATCCAATGTTGGATGGTGTTATTTGTTAGAAACCCACAGGCCTGTCACAAGCGTTTTTTATGTTTTTTTAGTGGATAACTTTTGAAGCAAGCCTATAGATTTTGCTAAGTTGTTGTTTAACAGTGCTTCACAAATATTTTTTTACGAAAAAATAAAGGTTTTTGTTTTTTAAATTAGCTAAAATTTTCCAACTGATTTTAAGATTTGTGGATGTTGATAATGTGGTATTTTTAATCTTAATCGGTGCCAATGTTTAAAAAGTACTATATCGGCATCTGATATAAAGTATCTTTTTTAAAGCGGAAAATTATTAAAAAGCGCTTATTTTAATAAGATAAAAAGGGGTATACTTTAAGTGTCTGTTCGATTTATTAACTTGAAATAAAAGGTCAAAATGAATATAAGATTTGGTGTTAAGCTTGGCTTGCGGAATTTAGCCTGGCTTTTTGTCTTTGGCTTAGGAATATTATCTACATCTGTCCATCCGACTTTTGCTGCTTCGGTTTTTTGGACCGGAAACGGGGGTAACGGTAACTGGGAAACTGCAGCAAACTGGAGCACAGGGTTCGTGCCGACAGCCTCAGACGATGTTGTTATTGGTGTTGCAAGTACTATAAAAGTTAATGCCCCGACCTCGGTCAGCTCTTTAAGCTTGGGCACGGTTGCGGGAAACGTGGCCTCTGTTCTGGTATTTAATTATGACGCTATTTCTGCAGGACCGGTTTTGATTGCAAACGACTTGACCATATACACAGCAGCACAGATTACCCATACCGCAGGGACCGCCGCAGTTCTTGGCAGGATTAATCTTTCCGTCGGAGGCAATGCGAACATTAATGGAAGCATCAGTGCAGACGGAAAAGGTTTTTACGTTGGCCAGGGCTTTGGTGCTGGGCCAACAACCACAGGTACAGCGGGTACTGGCGGTTCTTACGGCGGCTTAGGCGCAGTGGGTGACGGACCCGCGCCCACTAGTGCTCTCATTTACGGTTCGCTTATGGCTCCCACAGACTTGGGCTCCGGCGGCGGCCGCACTTGCAACCGGGGCGCAGCCAGTTCCGATACCGGCCTCTGGGGCGGCGGGGCAATCAAATTATCCGTTGTTGGCTCGATAAACTTGAATGGGGTTATATCAGCTAACGGCAGTTCTTCCGAACCGATTGACCAGTGCTGGAATCCGGGTTCTGGTTCAGGGGGGAGTGTTTATCTTACCACCGGCACTTTGACGGGTAATGGAACAATTTCCACCAACGGCGGCAGCGCAAACAGCTACATGGGCGGTTCGGGTGGCCGCGTGGCAATTTACTATGCTGCCGACGCTTCAAGTGTAAAGGTGCAAAGCTTCGGAGGTGCCGCCAAAATTAACGGAATCACCCGATACGCAGGCGCGGGCACAATCTACAAAAAGTCAGCGGCTCAGGGCAATGGCGACTTAATCATCGACAACAACAACCTGGGCGGGAGCAGCGAAACGGTTTTGGGGCTGACTCCAATTACCACTAATACGCCTTTTGTTAATTTCAGCATAAAAAATTCCGCAAGCATTTTTTTGACAGTACCTAGCCTGACTGTTACTAATGCCAGCATTACGGGCAATGCTTTTTACGATGTGCTGCCTTCGACTACACTGAACTACACCAGCCTGAACTGGACCGGCGGCATGCTCCAGGACTCCAACGGCACGCTGGCTGTGCTGGCCCAAAATCAGGATCTGACAGTGCCAGCCGGCTCCAAGCTGATTTTCAATGTGCCGAATGCGACAAGAACCTACAATAACCTGACGGTCAATGGCACGCTAACTCACGCTTACAATGATTCAGCGGTTACAGCCACTCCTGCCGCAGGGCTTACCAAGCTTAACTGGGCCATAAACGGCAATTTGGTTATTAATGCCGGAGGCTCTATTAATGCGGACGGCAAGGGCTACCGTATTGGCCAAGGTCCGGGCGCCGGACTCACCACTACAAATACTAAAGGTACTGGCGGTTCTTACGGCGGCTTAGGCGCAGTGGGTGACGGACCCGCGCCCACTAGTGCTCTCATTTACGGTTCGCTTACGGCTCCCACAGACTTGGGCTCCGGCGGCGGCCGCACTTGCAACCGGGGCGCAGCCAGTTCCGATACCGGCCTCTGGGGCGGCGGGGCAATCCAGTTTACAGTTTCCGGTACGACCACCATCAACGGTTCCTTGTCAGCTAACGGCAGTTCTTCCGAACCGATTGACCAGTGCTGGGATCCCGGCAGCGGCGCGGGCGGCAGCGTATACTTAACCACAGGCGCACTTACCGGCAGCGGCATGATTGCAGCTAACGGCAGTGGCGCGGGTAGTTACATGGGCGGTTCGGGCGGCCGCGTAGCCGTGTATTACATGACAGACACCTCCAGCCTTAATTACCAGAGCTTTGGAGGGGGCGTAAGGTATAGCTCAATCACCCGATACGCAGGCGCGGGCACAATCTACAAAAAGTCAGCGGCTCAGGGCAATGGCGACTTAATCATCGACAACAACAACCTGGGCGGGAGCAGCGAAACGGTTTTGGGGCTGACTCCGTTGGCTTCGACTTCAACCCTAGGCACGCTGGGTGTAAAAAATTCAGCTGGCGTTTTTTTGGGCAACAGCACGCTTAGCGCTTCTAACGTAAGTATTAGCGGTAATGGCCTGTATGACGCGAGGGCAGGGACTGCATTGGCTTATGCGGTTTTAAACTGGACCGGCGGCATGCTCCAGGACTCCAACGGCACGCTAGCTGTGCTGGCCCAAAATCAGGATTTGACAGTGCCAGCCGGCTCCAAGCTGATTTTCAATGTGCCGAATGCGACAAGAACCTACAATAACCTGACGGTCAATGGCACGCTAACTCATTGGAATAATGATGTAGCTATTACCGGCAGCCCCAGCTTGAATAAAATAAACTGGGCCATAAACGGCAATTTGGTTATTAATGCCGGAGGCTCTATTAATGCGGACGGCAAGGGCTACCGTATTGGCCAAGGTCCGGGCGCCGGGCCTACGACTACGGGCACGGAAGGTAGTGGCGGCTCTTACGGCGGCCTGGGCGGCTATAGCGATGCAGCTGCCGCGCCCACTAGTGCTCTCATTTACGGTTCGCTTACGGCTCCCACAGACTTGGGCTCCGGCGGCGGCCGCACTTGCAACCGGGGCGC
>JAMCYA010000051.1:0-8030 GCA_023473845.1 Patescibacteria group bacterium | reverse complement strand
GCCAGTTCCGATACCGGCCTCTGGGGCGGCGGGGCAATCCAGTTTACAGTTTCCGGTACGACCACCATCAACGGTTCCTTGTCAGCTAACGGCAGTTCTTCCGAACCGATTGACCAGTGCTGGAACCCAGGAGGAGGCAGCGGCGGTTCCATCTTAATTGTGACCGGCGGCCTTACGGGCAACGGACAAGTAAGCGCAAAAGGCGGAGCGGGCGTTTCGGGTAACTCCGGCGGAGGCGGAGGCGGCAGGATTTCCATTCTGGCAAACAGCAATAACAGCAGCCTTACAAAAATCGTTAGTGGGGGGCAGACAGGTAATTCCAGAAAGGGCGCAGAGGGGACGGTAAATTCCAATGGCGGCGCGGTGTTGGTACCGGGCAGTCTTAGCCTGGCAACATCTACAGCATCTTCCGTGACAGTGGCGATTTCCGGGGCCGGTGATTCTATTTTTGGCCTAGCGGCAAGCCCTTATACTTTTTACAACGTTACGGCCGGAACTGACTCAGGCGCCACGTCTTCAGCTGCTTGGTTGTCACAAAGTTTATCGCCCAATACAGGGTATGATTTTTACGCAAAAGTTTTTAACAATCTCGGCGTGTCAGTCAAGACCAGTACAACCACTCTCTTGACCTTGGCAAATATACCAACTAATTTACTTGCAACTTTGACTTCGCCCGGACAGATTACCCTCAGCTGGAACGCAAACGCCAACCCTCCGGGTACGGAATATCTCGCCTTTGACGTTAATGATAATTCGGATTCAGGCTGGAGCACTTCAACAACTGCTGTTTTTTCAGGTTTGTCCTGCGGTACGCCTTATTCATTTCAGGTAAAAGCAAGGAATCTTGATAATACGGAAACGATTTTTACAGATCCGGTGAGTGCGTCAACCCAGTCGTGCAACCACGAACCAAACGTGCCGACGGCCTTGGGACCGACAGTTTTGGTTTCCGGCGGTTGGGCGGCAGGGGGTAATTATGGTTTTTCATTTACACTGTCTGACCCGGATTCATCCGACTTGCTCCAGTACCGGATACAGATATCTGGTAATAGCGATTTTTCAAATCCGTTAGTGGACTTTACTTCAGACGCACAGGCTCAAGGTCCAGCGGTGTTAACTCTGAATCAAACCTTGCCCGACTCAGTAAATGGGTATTATTGGAGGGTAAAAGCAATCGACAGCCACGGCCAAGCCTCGGATTATGCCGTGGCAAACAACGGCGCAGCGGCCTTTAAGGTTGACACAACTTCGCCGCTACCTGGTGTCCTTGGTGTTGTAGCCGCGGCCCCCGGCTCGCTGTTGGCCACTATCAGCGGAGCCGCGGATGCTGTTTCGGGATTAGCTCAATCCCCTTATGTTTTTACTAACCAGATAACAGGTGAGACCTCCGGGGTGACTGCTTCAAGCACTTGGCTTTCCCCCGGGCTTGCTGCAAATACCCAATATGATTTTATAGCCCAGATAAGCGATGCCGCTGGCAATGTTTCCAAAACCGAAGTTGCCAGGGCATATACTTTAGCCAACCTGCCGACAGGCTTGGTGGCGGCGGCAAGCGGCAACCAAATCACCTTGACCTGGGGTGCCAACGGCAATCCGGCCAATACGGAGTATTTGGTGCTGAACACCTTTGACGGCACGAGTTCTGGCTGGAGTACTTCGACTGCGGCAGTTTTCACAGGCCTTGCATGCAATACTAACTACTCCTTCAAGGTTGCAGCCAGAAACGGCGACAAAGTGGAAACTCTTTATACCGACACGGTCAGCCAGTCTGTGGCGGTCTGTTCCAACCCGTTTAGCCCTTCGAATTTGGGCCCAGACTCGGTTATGGATGGCGGCTGGATTTCAACTGGAAAACCCCAATTCACATTTACCCTTTCGGATCCCGATTTAACCAAATCGGTAAAGTACAGAATTCAAATAGCTGTTTCGCCCGATTTTTCCAGCCCGTTGGTAGACTACACTTCGGGCTTGTTATCCCAGGGTCCAGCAAACTTTACGGTTGGCCAGTCTGCCGGCAGCGGAGCGTACGGCGCGGGTATGGCCAGGCAGAGCTTACAGGATTCGGCCAGTGGCTATTATTGGCGAGTAATGGCAATTAATAATTTTGGTTCCAGTTCCAGCTATGTTTCGGCAAATTCGGGAAAGGTGGCGTTTAAGGTGGATACCATTTCGCCAGTTTCTGGTTCTTTGTCCAGTTCCAATGTATCACAGCATACCGTCAAGGTTACGGTGACTGGCTCCGGGGACGCCCTAAGCGGTTTAGCCGACCATCCTTATGTATTGAGGGAATTAACCACAAATACAACTTTTGATCCTTCCAGTAAGACCTCGTGGGAAATAAACAAGCTCAATTCCGGTACCGTTTATCAGTTCCAAGTTACTGTTACCGATATTGCAGGCAATAATTCCAATTCGGCAATTCTTAGTGTGCAAACCAAAGGTAATCCCAAAGACAACTCAAATGAAGATGCTTCGGGTATTATTGCAGACCAATCCGGTCCCGCGCCTTTATCCGTTCAGATAAATGGGGGAGTAACCAGTACCGTATCCTCACTGGTTACCCTGTCGATTCTGGGCAATAAGGACTCTGCGCAGATGACGGTGTCTAATCTGCCGTTCAATATTGGCACTATTGTGCAGCCCATAAGTTCAACGGTGGAAAATTGGGATTTGTGCGCAAGGACAGCTTGTGTTAGCGGGCCGCATACAGTCTACGTCAGTTTTTACACTTCAGCCTCGGAATTGATTGCGGCCACTTCGACCACAATTTTGCTGGAGCCTGCAGGAAAAGTAAAAGGCGCTGAAATACAAGCGGCCTTTAAATCAAACCTGGGCCGCGGTTCCAGCGGCGACGAAGTGCTGGTTCTTCAAAATGTGCTGGCCAACCTCGGTTTTTTGAAAAGCCAGAACGTAACAGGTTATTTCGGAAGCATGACAACAGTGGCGCTTGGTAAATTCCAAATCTCCAATAAGCTTTCCTCTACCGGAAAAGTTGATTCAAAAACTAGGGAGTTTTTAAACGGCCTGCTTGTAAAATAAGGCCTGTTCAAAAACCCGTTCTGATAAAGAACGGGTTTTTGATTTAATGGCCAAAAATGGTATAATAACACCTGAATATGAAGAAATCCGAACTCGCTTTTAACCTGCTTTCAATCCCTGTCGATGCTCTAATGCTCCTCTTGGCAGAGGTTGCCTCTTTTTATCTGCGTTTGCAGCCCAGCGTAATTTCTAAACCCATTATTTATCAATTGTCTTTTGGTCAGTTTTTGGGTTTTGCTGGCTATATTATTCCAATTTTGCTTTTAGTTTTTGCTTTTTTGGGGCTGTACAATCTTAAAGGCGTGCGCCGGCTGTGGCAGGAAATCAGCCGGGTCACCGTGGGAATTTCACTTGGTTTATTGGTCATTATCCTGCTGTTCTTTTTCGATCAGAGCATTTTCCCCTCGCGTTTTATTATTTTGGCCAGTTGGGCCTTGGGTATTTTGTTTGTAGTCTTCGGCCGGGTGCTGATCAAACTTTTGCAAAAATTGACCTTTGCTAAAGGGTTTGGCCTGCACCGCTTAGTGATAATTAATGGCGATTCGGGCACAGCGGCGGTGATTGAAAAAATTTATTCGGACAAATCACTGGGTTTTCGGGTGGTCAAAGAGTTGCCGAGCGGCCCAGGTTTGATTGAACGACTGGATGGTGTGTACAGCCAAGCAGGTATAGATGAAATCTTGCAGGCCAATCCGGGTTTAAGCGAGGAGGATAACCTGAAACTTGTTCAGTTCGCGCGCAATAAAGGGTTGGCTTTCGCTTTTGTTCCGAATTTGTTTGAAGTGCAAAAAAATGCCATTGAAACCGGGAATCTCGGCGGTTTCCCCGTGATCGTTTTAAAAAATACCCCGCTTGACGGCTGGGGCAAAGTCGTCAAAAGAATGCTTGATGTCGTGGTGGCTGCCGTTTGCCTGGCCCTAACCTCGCCATTTTTTTTGCTGATTGCCATTGCCATAAAACTGGATAGTCCCGGACGCATTATTTATGCAGCCATGCGGGGAGGGCGCGGCAGGGATTTTAGGTTTTTTAAGTTTCGCAGCATGTACAGCCATTTAAGCGTAGGGGAAAAGTACGGCGGCGATGAAGCGGAAAAAGTGAGGCAGGAATTGTGGCAAAAAAATGACCGCGGCGGCAAAGACGCGCCGTTTCTGAAGATAAAACACGACCCCAGGGTGACGCGCGTCGGTAGGTTTTTAAGGCGCACCAAGCTGGACGAAATTCCCCAGTTTTGGAATGTGCTGATTGGCGACATGAGTATGGTCGGCCCCCGGGCACACGTCCTGGATGAAGTCGAAAGGTATAGGAGCCGTTATCGCCGAATGTTTTCCATTAAGCCGGGTATTTTCGGCCTATCACAAATAGCCCAGGTTTCCTGGCCTGACTTGCCTTTTGAAGAAGAAATTAAACTTAATACTTTTTACATAGAGAACTGGTCGCTCTGGTTGGACCTAAAAATTCTGACCAAGTCCTTTTGGCTGTTGTTTTTTTCGAAAAAACCCAAAGAAGACTACTAGATGAAAATCGCCCTTGTCCACGACAGTTTAACGCAGGAAGGCGGAGCGGAGCGTGTATTACAGGCACTTCATAAACTCTATCCCGAAGCGCCGGTTTTCGTGCTGGTGGCTAGCAGAAAACTTTGGGAAAAGTATTCCACCTGGGACCTCCGCGTGTCTTGGCTGCAACATTTATACCAATTTTTTCCCAAGTTTCAATATTTTTTCCCCCTGATTCCTGCAGCGTTAAAAACCTGGGATTTTAAGAGCTATGACCTGGTGATTTCCTCCAGTTCCAGCTTTGCAAAAAATATCCATGTGCCAAAAAAGACTGTTCATATCGATTATTGCCACACACCGACGCGTTTTTTGTGGCTGGACCACGATTATCTGGCGCAGGAATTGCCCTGGTTTTTGCGGGCATTAAGGCCGGTCATCGGACTATTACTTAAATGGTTGCGCCGCTGGGATTATAATCGGGCCCAGCAAGTGACGGCTTTTGTTGCTAATTCGCGCGAAGTGCGGACCCGAATAAAAAAATTTTATGGCCGCGGGGCGGAAATTGTTTACCCGCCGGTGGATACGGATTTTTGGCATAAAACCAGGGATAAACAGGATTATTTTTTAATTGCCGGCCGGCTGCAGGCGCATAAAAATAACGACGCGGTTATACAACTGTTTAATGCGTCGGGGTTGCCCTTGCACGTAGCCGGTACAGGGCGGCAGGAAGCTTTGCTCAAACAGCAGGCCAAACCGAATATAAAATTTCTGGGCCGAGTCAGTGATGCCGCTCTTAGGGACGAATACAGCGGAGCCCGGGCTTTCATTTATCCCCAAGTCGAAGACTTCGGCCTTATGCCTCTGGAGGCTGCGGCTTGCGGAACTGCCAGTCTGGGCGTAAGCGAAGGCGGCAGCCTGGAAACCATAATCCCTGGGAAAACCGGTGAATTTTTTACCCAAGGCAACTTTGGCCAGCTTGGCCAGCTTGTTCGCAGCTGGCGGCAGGAAAAGTACCGAACGGAAGAATTGCGGCACCACGCGGAGAGGTTCAGCCTTGCACAATTTGAGGCTGGTTTTAGAAAGGCTGTTGAAAATATTTTTGTTTCGGTTAATCGTTCCAATCATGAAAATCGCCATTGATCTCAGAAGCCTGTCCAGCGGCTATGTGTCCGGAGTGGAGAACTACATTTTGAACCTCCTGGACCATATGTTGAAACTGGACAAATCCAACACCTATATTTTGTTTTACAACGCGTTCCAGCGGAAGGCTTTGAGCGATTTTCATTTTGTAAATTCTCAGATTATCAATTCCCGCTACCCCAACAAACTTTTGAACCTGGGTCTTAAGACCGGCGCCTTGAATTTTGAAAAACTCATCGGGGAGTTTGATGTTTTGTTTATGCCTAACCCCAACCAGTTTTGCCTGAAAAGCCCAGCTCGCTTGGTGGTGACCGCTCATGACCTGTCGCCGCTGGTGACCCCGGAATTTTATGATATAAAAAGAAGGCTGTGGCATAAATTTTTGAATTACCGCAAAATTTTTGAGCGGGCCGACACCATCGCAGCGGTTTCCGATTATACGCGCCAGGATTTAATCAGGCTGTTAGGCGTCAGCGAGTCAAAAATTAAGACTGTTTATCCCGGAGTCAACGCTAACCTGTTTAAGCCGGACTTGCCGGAAAGTTCGCTCCGCCTGGTGCGGAACCTGTACGGTTTGCCGGGGGATTACATGCTGTTTTTAAATACTTTGGAACCGAGAAAAAATTTAGGCAACCTAATCAAGGCTTTTGAGCGCCTGGATAAGGACATTTTTTTGGTTGTGGCGGGCAAGCCTGGCTGGAAATACCGCGGCCTGCTTACGCAAATAAAACGGAGTGCGAAAGCCCACCGGATAAAGTTTTTGGGATATGTCCAGGAAGACCATAAGCCAGCGCTTATGCGCATGGCCAAATTTTTGGTTTACCCCAGTTTTTACGAAGGCTTCGGCTTCCAGCCACTTGAAGCCGGGGCCTGCGGCCGTCCCGCTGTGGTCAGCAGCGTCACTTCTTTGCCCGAAGTTTTGGGCGCGGCATCGCTGTTGGTCAACCCGCATAACCCGCAGAGTTTGCTTGCCGCCTTTAATCTGCTGCTGGATGAGCCGGCTTTGGCTAAAACTTTGGGGGAAAAAGCCCAGGCAAAAGCCAGGACTTATGCTTGGGAAAGAACAGCGCGGGAAACTTTAGCCTTAATTACAGGACGTTAAAATGGCGAAAATCGGCATTGACATCAGAATGATGGGGACCGCCCATGGCGGCATTGGACGCTATACCAAAGAGATGGTTTTAGCGTTGCTGCAGCTGGATTTCCCGCATCAGTTCACCCTGTTTTATAATCGGGATTTAAAAAACGATGAGGTGTTCGGCGTGCTGGCCCGGGATGCCCGCGTCCGGCTGGTCGAATCCAATGTCCGGCACTATTCTCTCAGGGAGCAGTGGCAATTTTACCGCCAGCTGAAAAAAGCAGACTTGGATCTCATGCACTTTCCGAATTTTAACGTGCCGCTGGCTTATACTGCGCCGTTTGTCGTTACTATTCATGATATGGTGCACCATAAGATTAGCGGGGCAAAAAAAAGCCGGCTGCCGCATTTTTGGGCATATAAAAAGGTGATTGAGCATGCTGCCAGGGCTGCGGCAGAAATCATTACGGTATCGGAATATTCCAAGCGCGATATAACCCGTTTATTGAACGTTCCCGCGGATAAAGTCAGGGTGGTCTACGAGGGTGTGTCTTTTTTTGCCAGCGCCAGTCCCGACCAGGTTGAGGCAGTCAGGCAAAAGTTTTTTTTGAACCGGCCCTATTTTTTATTTGTGGGCGTCATGGAGCGTAAAAAAAATTTGGTCAGCCTGGCCCGGGGGTTTGATGTCTTTATTAAAAAATACCACCAGGATATGGATTTGGTGATTGCGGGCAAGGCCGATTCGCATTATCCGGAAATCCGCCACAAGGTGCTAGATATTAAGAACCGCGACCGCTTGGTGTTAACGGACTATGTGGCAGACGCTGACTTGGCTGCCTTGTACGCGGGGGCCTACGCTTTTACTTCAGCCTCGCTGCACGAAGGATTTGGCCTGCCGGGGGTGGAAGCCATGCATTACGGCCTGCCGTTGGCAGTTTCCAATACAGAAGTATTCAACGAGATTTACGATAACGCAGCCATCTATTTCAACCCTTTAGACCCCGAGGATATTGCCGAAAAGCTCCAGCTTTTGGCCCGGGATCGGGAATTCCGCAGCAAGATTGCGGAAAACAGCCTGCAGCGCGCGGGTAATTTTTCTTGGGCGACAACCGCTGCGGCAACCCGGGAAGTTTATGAGCGAGTTTTAGCAAGTAAAACCATTCTGCCATGAATATCTTATTTGCCGGCGGCGGCACCGGCGGCCCAGTCGCGCCGGTTTTGGCCGTTGCGCAAAATTTAAAATCCCAGCACCCAAAAGCCAGCCAGCCCAGACCAGCGGG